>DOMV01000181.1:4118-4743 GCA_003509805.1 Planctomycetaceae bacterium | reverse complement strand
ACCAATTTCACCGCGTTTCCGGTCGGAGAATCAGCGATTGTCGTTCGTGTCGCTTGACTTGCTTGATTGGATCGCGTTCGGCAGCGACGACAACTCATCAAGCGAAATCGTGTTGGCGGAACCCGGCGATTCAACCGGCTCCTCGTCCGGATGGCGGTTTGATTCGAATTGAGGTGCGTGCGTCGAAACGGCCGTTCCCGCAAGTACGGCGTTGAGTTCCTCCAACGCGATGGTATTATGGGAACGGCGTCGTTTTTCCTTGGCCGCCGACGCCCTGTGCAAATCGTCGCTCAATTCTTTCCATTTCCGTAATTCATCCGGTGAAAGCGATTTCTCTTCCGGACCGGATGAACGTATTTCCCTCCCCGTTTGGGCGATTTCCCGCATTTCGGCCGACTCCGACCGTGAAACGGCGGGAACGGAATGCGGTCCCTGCGTCAATCGCCGGTCCGGATCGTGGATTCTTTTTTCGAGTTGTTCCAACAAGGCGAACATCCGCGCCATTTCCTTCTTTTGAAAAGAGAGGAACATCCGAATCGTCGCAAGAATCGCGACGACGGACACCAGGACCACGACGGCGCAAAAAATCAGGTGGTTCATAGTATACTGAAAACGCGGTGAAAAC
>DOMV01000181.1:0-3929 GCA_003509805.1 Planctomycetaceae bacterium | reverse complement strand
CGCGGGAGGATTGTCATGCCGTTCGAAGTATAGCACAACGGGACTTCCCGGATGTCGGCTTCGTGAAATCTCAACTGTGTTCAGTTCCATTATGCACGCTTCCGTCAGGAATTCCAGTGCGCGGAACGTAAAAAACCGGAATACGCATCCGAATTCGCGCGCGGAACGAGGTTGATTTTTTCGCTTGTACTTGCATGCACCGCCGGATTACGTGTATACTTACGGGCATGCGCCGCCATACGTCAAGGCGGCTTAGGGGCCAACATGGACGACGTGTTTCATGAACAATATAAGCAGCAATATAATCAAAGAGCTTTCGGCACGAAAACTGGTTCATCAAACGACGGATGAGAGTCTGGAACGATGGTTGTCGGAAAAACCCCGGACGCTCTACAACGGTTGCGATCCGACGGCGGATTCGTTGCATATCGGGCACATGGTTGCGCTCATGAATTTGCGACGGTTCCAGCAGGCCGGGCATAAACCGATCGCCTTGGTCGGCGGCGCGACCGGGATGATAGGCGATCCGAGCGGCAAGAGCGAAGAACGTAAACTGCTCACCCTGGAGGATGTCCGGAAAAACGTCGAGGGTATCAAGCGGCAGATGACGCGGTTTCTCGATTTCGAATCCGATGCGCAAAACGTCGCCGTCCTTGTAAATAATAATGATTGGATCGGGGAATTCTCGTTTATCGGCTTTCTCCGGGACGTCGGCAAGCATTTTCCCGTCAACGTCATGCTTGCGAAGGATTCCGTCAAATCCCGCCTCGCGAGGGAGGATTCGGGACTCAGCTATACGGAATTTTCGTACATGTTGCTCCAGTCCTACGATTTCGTACATTTGCATCGTGAATTCGGGTGTGAAATGCAGATCGGCGGAAGCGACCAGTGGGGGAATATCACGGCAGGCATCGACCTGGCGAGACGTTTCGGCATCGAAGCGCGTTTATTCGGGTTGACCTGGCCCCTGCTGCTCAAAAGCGACGGCAAAAAAATGGGAAAAAGCGAGGCCGGCGCGATTTGGCTCGATCCCAAACGGACGTCGCCCTACCAGTTTTATCAATACTGGATCAACACCGAGGATGCCGATGTCGCAACCGGTTTGAATTATTTCAGCGAACGCCCCCTCGCGACAATCGAAGAAATACTGCGGGAACACATGTCCTGCCCGGAAAAGCGGACGGCCCAACGGATTCTCGCGGAAGACGTCACCCGACTCGTTCATGGACCGGAAGGGTTCGAAGCGGCTTGCCGGGCCACCGACATTTTTTTCGGCGGTGAAATCGAAGGACTCAGCGACCTCCAACTGGGGACGATCTTTTCCGATGTTCCGAGTTGCGAAATGCCGCGAAGCGTCCTTGACGACGGCCTTCCTTTAATCGATGCGATGGTCGCGACGAAACTCGCCGGAACGAAAAGCGATGCGCGACGAACGATTCAGCAGGGGGGGGCGTACGTCAACAACAAGCCCGCGAGGGAGTTGGAACGGCGTTTGACCGCCGGTGATTTGGCGAGCGAGAGCATCCTTGTGCTTCGAAGCGGAAAGAAACGTTACGCCCTTGTCCGTTTCGTTTGAGCCCGGATATGCCAAACGCTGTTGAAATGTCCCGAAGCCGACTTTCAAGGAGCCTGTCCTGCTTGAAAAACAACACTGCCGAAGGTATCCAGGCGGTTCAAACGGAAAACGCAACCGGCTGCGGTGTAAAACGACGTTGTTTGTCCACCCATACCTCCTTGTTTTTTTATTCCCATGCCTGAAAACAACAAGTTCCACGAAACGTTTGGCGACGATGCTTCCGAAGCCGATGCGTCGGTCGGTCATGATGAAGTGCTGAAACGGGGTTATCTCCTGGGAGGAAATCTCGAAATGCTCGAAAAGATCGGGCAAGGAGGAATGGGAGAGGTCTGGCTCGCGAACGAACTCGACAAAGACGGTAAATTCGTCCGCCAGGTCGTCGTCAAAATCGTTCCCCGCGACGTGCAGCGAGCCAGTGAAGAAATGGAGCGGGTGCAGGAATCGTTCCATACCGTCGAGGCGTTGCATCATGCCCATATTTGTCCTTTGTATCGCTTGGACCGGGACGAGCAGTTCGGTTATTTCATTACGATGAAATACATCAACGGGAAAAGTTTGTCCGCGTATGTCCGCGATTACCGGAAACGGACGGGCGAACAGATGCCTTTTTCCATCCTGATGCCGATTCTCGTCGAAATCGCCGATGCGCTGGATTATGCCCACGGCAAGGGCGTGATTCACCGCGACGTCAAACCCCAGAACATCCTGTCGACCGAGAAAGACGGGGCCCAGTTGATCGATTTCGGGCTCGCGGCGACGATTCGTTCCAGTGCGATGAACGTCAGCAACGCGACGGCCGTTTCCGGGACGTTGATTTACATGTCCCCGGAACAATTGAAAGGGCGCCGGCAAAACGAACGGACCGATCAATACGCCTTCGCGGCATCGGTCTACGAAATATTGAGCGGAAATCCGCCCTTCCAGTCGGATGNNAGACGCTCCGCACCTGTATTCTGCACGAGGAAGTCGAAGAGATCGACGGAATGCCGCCGCATGTCAACGCGGCCCTGCTTCGCGCGCTTGCGAAGGATCCGAAACATCGATTCGAAAGCTGCATGGATTTCGTGCAAGCCGTCAAGGAAGGCGTGAAACCCTCCGCGCCGCCGGCGTCGTCCCCGGACCCCTTTGCCGCAGTGCCCGTGGCGCCCACAATGCCGGGGCCTCCTGCCGTGCCCCCGGTTTCCAGTGGTTCCGCCGAATTTTGGAAGTTCATGCGGGAGCATTTCGTCGCCATTATCATTTTTGTTTTGATTTCCCCCTGCCTCTTGAGCTGCATGTGTTCGATGTGCATTCCTTCGTCGTATCGCGACGGAGGCGGAAGCGCTTACTCTCCGGGCGGTTCCCGCGTGGAACAGGAACGGAATCGGCAGGCCGCGTTGGAAAAGGCGAGAAAGGCGTTCGGCGAACTTCTGGTTTCGGGGAAAAAGTTCGTGAGCGACTGGAGTTACAACGGTCAATTTGGAAAAATCGGTTTCGTCATCGAAGAGCATTCGCCCGAAATGCACACGTTCAAGGGTTTCGTATTCGATGTCACGGAACCGGCGAAAAAGAAATTGATGGACGGAAAATTCGACGTTTCCCTCCAGGCGAAATATCCGGTCGTGTTATCTTGTTCGCGGATCGGCGTTCCCAAGACGGAGTGGACGAATCGAACCCAGTCCTTTTTCCTTTTGGACGATTACAACACGAAATTCGAACTCCAGTTGGACGGAAACACGCTCGCGGGCGTCGCCGACGGATACGATGCACATCGAGCCGCCATGCGTTTTACCGAAATTTCCGATGAAGCCTATGAAAACATCATGTCGACTTTCGAAAACGCGGAAAAGGTTCGGATCGCGAAAATCAACGACGCGATCGCTCCCGGAAAGAACTATACATGCGATTGGAATTACGACGGCAATATCGGCAAGCTGGGAATCCGGATTGAATCGCTCGATACGGGCGCGGGAACTTTCGAGGGGTATCTCTACAATGTTCGCGCTCCGGCGGAAAAAAAGCGGTTTACCGGCGTCGTCAACTACTCCCGCGCCGCCGGGGCACAATACGTGTTCAGGGAATCACAGATCGGGATATCCCGACCGAATTATATGACCAATCCGACGGGGTATTTTTTCCTTGCCGATGGTTTTGCCTCGACCTTTTCGTTGACGCTTGAGGCGGGAGAACTGGTTGGAACGGTCGCGCAGCGTAACAGCGACAGGTTCGGCCCCGACTGCCGATTCAAGGAAACGAATTGACTTCGGCTCGTCCGGGAAATTTCTCGGGTGTTTGGTATCGCGCACGATGGCAACAAAGACGTGTCAACGCTCCGTGTCGCCTCCGGGCTTATAGCCGCTCCATCGCGGAATCC
>DOMV01000203.1 GCA_003509805.1 Planctomycetaceae bacterium | reverse complement strand
CAGGTATAGCGCCGCCGCCGCGCCGTCGAGCAGGTTTGCCGCCGCCTTCAACTGTTCACGCAACGATTTACCGAATGCCTCTTCCGGCTGTGCGATTTCCGGCAACGGAACGTTCGACGCGGCCGATTCCTCCATCTCCCGGACGGCATACGTCCAGCGGTAGGCGTCGCCCAGGAAATCGGCAAGCGTGCGCACGAGCCGTTCCGCTTTCGCATCAATCGCGGCACGGCGTTTCGAGGTTTTCGGGGCCAGGACGAGAAAGCCGACGGTTTTGCGATTGTCCATCCGCACCGGACAATGAAACACATCGTTTCCCGGCATCGTTCCCCCAGCCCGGACGAACAGGACTTCCCGGTTCGTCAACGTCCGGATCGATTGCAGCAATTCCGGCAAACCGGCGAAAAAAGGGACATCCTGGTGATCCAGCAGCGGTTTCGCCCGGGGAAAAACGCGCAGATAGGGATCGTGATACTCGGGATCGGAGAACTCGAAGCTCATGGTATCATGCGGTGTTGCAAAGGAATGGGAATCTTGACCTGAGCGAAACGGGAAACGGTTTTCGACCGGATACGCGACGATAAGATTTCCGTTTCAACATTTTTGCCGGCCCACGAAGGAACACATGGGGCATTTCCTTACATCAACAAGCTCATCCGACGTTTCCATGCCTTAAATACTGAAATACAGATGAAAAAGCATTGCCACGCTTGATGGCAGCGAACGACTTCCCTGCTGCCCTCTGCCGTTATTTATCGGAAACCGGCCGAGCGACTCCGAAACGATTCCCATGAGGAAGCGGTTTTGCGTGTTATAGCGTCGATAGGGAAAGCTCGGAAAAACCTGCCCCCCGGGCCACTAACACGTTTTCGTTGCCGCCGTGTATACTGAAAACGCGATGAAAACNNGGTCAAGTCCGCCTGCCGTACTCACTCGCCTATAACTTCTGTTTGTATAATGACATAAACGGCTCGTTCGAGCGGCAGGCGATTGTGCGAGGGAACAGTTTCAGTCCGTTTACGGTACAATGCCGACCCGGAATGAAACGCAATGCTGTGAGCCACATTTGATTGATGCAGGCCGGGATCGCAACAACGTGAAGCGACCGGGATTTACGCTGTAAACGGCAGGAAAATGGTCTGTTTGTGTGACGAGTCGTTTGGCATTCCTCTCTCCCGCTTGCAAGGGATGGGCAACGTGGGGGGCTGTTTATCCGGTCACGTCGCTACGCTCCGTTCCGGACTGGTCGCCGGGGGTTGTGGGTCAATAACGATAAGGATATAATGGCGCCTTGCCGCCGTTGTACTGACAGACCCGTTGTACCGGCAAACCATCTGAAAACCAGTCGTACTGAAAACCATACCGCAAAACCATATAGATTTCCCGCGGCCGGTTTTCAGCCGGGAAACGGGCCGGCCGTTCCTCCATTTTCCCGAAACCGCGAATTGAGGCGATGTATTTTTCACTGATTGATCGAATAGAAACTCTGGTGCCGGACCAAACCATCGTTGCGACGAAATCGTTGTCGATGGCCGAGGAATATCTGAAGGACCATTTCCCCCATTTTCCGGTGATGCCCGGCGTTCTGATGCTGGAGGCGTTGACCCAGGCGTCGGCATGGCTGATCCGTGTCAGTGAGGATTTCCGGCATAGTATGGTATTGCTCAAAGAGGCGAAAAACGTCAAGTATGGTAAATTCCTACAGCCGGGCCAGACGTTGACGCTCACGGCGACGATCACGAAGCGGGATGAACGTATGACGACCCTCAAGGCGGAAGGCGTCCTCGAAGGACAAACCAGTCTGAAAGCGATGCTTATTCTTGAACGATACAACCTGGTCGATACGAATCCGCACAATGGCGACACCGACCAGGCCGTTATTCGTAGTTTGCGAAAGCAGCTCAAACTTCTCCAGCGCCCCGTTGCCGAAATGCATCGTTATGCTGAAAACCGTTGAGATTATCGGCCGCCTGCGCGAAGCCGGTGCGACGGACTGTATCTTGGTCGGCGGTTATGTTCGCGACGTGTTGCTTGAACGAAAACGCCGACATCTTGCCGCTCGGGAACCGATGCCCCGGATCGACGGGTTGAAAGACGTCGATATCGAAGTATACGGCTTGGATTATGCGGCGATTCTGCGAGCATTGAAACCGCGATTCCGTGTCAACCTGGTCGGAAAAAGTTTCGGAGTCGTCAAAGTCGACAACCGATACGATGTGAGTATTCCGCGGCGCGAATATAAAACCGGTTCGGGCCATAAAGGCTTCGATGTCGAGCCCGATCCGTTCATGTCGCCGCAGGAAGCGATGGGGCGGCGTGATTTTACCGTCAATGCGATCGGCATGCGCCCGGACGGGACATTGGTCGATCCGTACCAAGGAATCCGCGATCTGGAGCAGGGCGTTTTGCGGGCGACGACCCCGGCGTTTGCGGAAGATCCGCTGCGTGTGCTACGGGGAATGCAATTTGCCGCCCGATTCGGGTTTACCATGGAAGCCGGTACGGTCGAACTTTGCCGCCGGTTGTTGCCGGAATCCGAATCACTTTCACCGGAACGTGTTTGGGGAGAATGGTTTAAGTGGGCGACAAAGTCCCGGTATCCCTCCAAAGGTCTGCTGGTTCTCAAGGAAACGGGCTGGATCGACGCCTTTCCCGAAATCGCGGCCTTGGTCGGCACGCCGCAAAACCCGCGTTACCATCCCGAGGGCGATGTCTTCACGCATACCTGCCTCGCGGTCGACGCGGCCGTTCAAACGGCAAAGGAAATGCGGTTCGCCGAGCAGGACCGGATCGTGTTGCTTTTCGCGGCGCTGACCCATGATTTCGGGAAACCGTGTACGACCGTTCGCCGGGAAGACGGGACCTGGACGTCGCCGAACCATGCCGCCCAAGGAGTACCGTTCGTCGAATCCTTTTTCGACCGCATGCGCGCTCCTCATTGGGTGGGCGAGCATGTGAAACCTCTGGTCGCGGAACACATGGCCCACCTCGCTTTACCTTCGGAAGAGAGGCCGAGCGACCGGATCGTGCGTCGTTTGGCGACACGGTTGGAACCGTCGAGCATCCGCATGTGGGCCGCCTTATGCCGCAGCGATGCCAAGGGATGCCGGGCGACGTTCGAGCGACACCGGACGCAATCCTGGCAGGAGGTCGCGGAAAGACTGGCCGTACTCGATGAAAAGCCGCGCCCGATTCTCCAGGGCCGCGACTTGCTTCCCCTCGGTTTCCGGCCCGGTCCCGGGATGGGACGTA
>DOMV01000064.1 GCA_003509805.1 Planctomycetaceae bacterium | reverse complement strand
GCCCACGCGAAGGTCGAGAAGCACGACGATCCCGAATCGGCCCCGTTCGACCGTTTTTCGCCGAAACTGCACAAAAAAGCGAACTCGCTGTTCTGCGAATGGTGCGACGCGACGCTCCTCGCGACCCGTGAGTTCGGCGCCGCCAAGGGTGAAAAGAGCGGCGGGAACCGCATTTTACGCTGCATTCCGTCGGCGACCTGCGTCGCGAAAAACCGTTACGGCATCCCTGAAATCATGCCGCTCGAATGGGACCCGCTCATGGAATACCTCACGGCCGACGACTGAAAACACGATTCCACCCCACGTCAACAACACCTCAACCCCACATCACGATCATGAAAGATCTTGTCATCAACGAAGAACTGAAAAACCTGTTGCCGCCGCTCTCCGCCGAGGAGTTCGCCGGACTTGAAGAGAGCATTTTGAAGGACGGTTGCCTGTCGCCACTCGTCGAGTGGAACGGCATCCTGGTCGACGGCCACCACCGTTACGAAATCTGCACGAAACACCAGGTTCCGTTCGCCGTCAAGAGCGTCGTTCTCGACAGCCTCGACGACGCGAAGCTCTGGATTTGGAAGCACCAGGAGAACCGTCGCAACTTGACGCCGTATCATCGTGCCGAAATCGCGCTCAAGCTCAAGGAAGCGATTGCGGCCAAGGCGAAGGAACGGCAAGTTCGGAAGCCCGCCGATTCTGTTCCGGCAAATTTGCCGGAACAAAAAGAAACGCGAGAGGAACTTGCGGAACTCGCCGGAATGTCGCCTCGTTCGCTGGCCAAGGCCGAGTTCATCGCGGAACACGCCGACGAGGACACGAAAGAAAAACTCCGACACGGCGTGAAGGGAACCTCCATCGACAAGGAATACAAGCGGCTCAAGGAAGAAGAAAAAACGGAATCCGACGTTTCCAACACATCGGTTGAACCAGTCGCTGAACAGGACGCGCCCCCGGCGCATCCCAACAAGGATGTGAAATTCGTACCGCGAACGACGCTCAAACTGATTCCGCAGGATTCGCCGCGCGTGCTGCTCGTCAACCTGTTCGAGCTTTTTCGCGAAGGATTCGTCGAAGACATGGTCGTCATGGCGGTGGAGATGCTTCTGGAGGAACGCGGCAAGGAAACCGTCAAATCCCTTCTCGCCGAACTGAACAAAAAATACGGTCGAAAATAACGTTTCAATATCGAATACTCAAAACATCACCTTTTCCCAACGGAGAACACGCTCATGCTGAATTTTCTTCCGAAAGACGCCCGGCCCTGTGCCAACACTTACATCGTCAACGTGACGCCGGAGCAGGCCCGGCAATGGCTGGAGATCAACAATTTCAACCGGCCCAAAAATTCCGAAGCGGTCGCGAAATACGTGCGACAAATCCGCGAAGGTCGCTGGAAACTTACGCACCAGGGGCTGGCATTCACGAAAAACGCGATGCTGCTCGACGGCCAGCATCGCCTTTGGGCGATTATCGAATGCGGCGTCACGCTGCCGATGCGGGTTTGCATCAACGAACCGGCGGAGAACTACGAAGTGATCGACTGCGGTCGGAACCGGAGCAACCTCGACGTCGTCCGCATGGGACTCAAGGACAGCACGATCTCTTCGGCTCACACGCAAACGCTCAAGTCGATGCTTGCCGGTCGCCTGTGCAAGACCGCGAATCGCTGGACGAACGCCGAACTGACCGAACTCTATCGCGAACACATCGACGCCATCGACTTCGCCGTCAAGCAATTTCGTAACTGCAAGGACAAGCAGATCAACGACCCGACGGTGCGCGGCGTGATCGCGAGGGCGTTTCATACCGTTTCGCACGAGCAGCTCGAACTTTTCTGTTCGCAATTGATCGGCGGCGGCGATCACCCCTGCCGGGCGGCCATCGATCCCTTCGTCAGTTGCCTTCAATACTGGGACGACCGGCGAGAAAGCACGAAGCGGGAAATCTACCGACGTTGCGAACTGACGCTCGAAGCGTTCCTCATGAATTCCGCCGACGTCAGCTTCAGCAAGAACACGGGCGAACTGTTCCCACTCCCCGGCGAACAACGCTGATCGCGTCGAACCGAACGCCGATTTCCATCGCATCCTACCGATACCCCGCCACGCACCCGAACCGTCACCATTTTCGTATCGACGAGCCCGACTTTCGTTTGGAACCGCGAATCACGGGCTCGAACAAATTTTCGTTTCACTCTCAATTCGGAGAAAACAACATGGTCCAATTCAACTTCGATGCCACCCAGGTCAAGCCGCTCGTCGAGTACGCCGCCTTGCCCGAAGGTCAGTACCTCGTCGAGATCACGCAGTCCGTCTCGAAAGAAACCAAAGCGAAGGACGGCAACTACCTCGAACTCGAATACACCGTTCTCGACGGCGAACAGAAGGGTTCGCTCCATTGGGACCGGCTTTGTCTCGAACATCCCAGTGCCAAGGCGGTCAAGCGGGCCAACGCCGCGCTCTCCGCGATCTGTTACGCGATCGGCGTCCTGAGTTTTCGTGACACCGTCGAGCTACACCACATTCCGTTCCTGATCACGGTCCGCAACAAGACCGACGATACCGGGCGCACCTCCGCCGAGGTGGTCGGCTACGCCCCGCGACCGATGATCCAGTCGCAGTTCACCGCAACGCCGTCGAACGGCCGGCAGGGGCCGAGTCCCTGGATGTCGAAACAACAACAGCAGTGATCGTTTTCCATTTTATCCATCCCCATCGACCTGTCAACATACGGAGTAACAAACGATGAAAACAACGATTCTCGGTTTGATGATCGTGATCGAAGACGACGAAGCGGAACCGGACGTCACACTCGTACCCGTTCCGAAATTCACGCCGGACGATCTGCTCGCCCGTCTGATCAAAGAGGCCGCCAAGAGGTGCAATCCGGAACAACGGAGGGACGCTCATGGGCCGATTTTCCAAATCTAACCAGCATGCCGCTGGACCGCAATTGCCTTTCGGCTTCGCGGTCGGCCTTGATTTCCAACCTCGATAAATACTATGGGCCATTTTTCAAAATCAAAAGGTAAACGCGGCGAGCGGGAATTGGCCGGTGAACTGGCTCGCGTCCTGGGCGTTACGGCCCGGCGTGGGCAGCAGTTTCAAGGCTCTCCCGATTCGCCCGACGTCGTCACGAATATCCCCAACATCCATATCGAGTGCAAGCGGACCGAGCGGTTCCGGCTGTACGAAGCGCTCGCCCAAGCGGTCGAAGACGCCGGGGACCGAAAAATTCCGCTCGTATGCCACCGCCAAAATCAACAGCCGTGGGTCGTCGTTCTCCGGCTCGACGACCTGAAATCGCTCGTTTCGATCCTGCACGAAAACATCAACCGAAACCATGAAACCGATCCCGCAGAATATCGATCCCCGCCTGATTCGTATTGACCTCGGAACACAGGCCCGGAAGACGACGAATGAAAATACCGTGCGAGAGTATGCCGAGGCGATGGAGGCCGGGGCGGTCTTCCCGCCGGTGACCGTTTTCTTCGATATCGCCGAGGAACGATACATCCTCGCCGACGGTTTTCATCGCCTGCTCGCGCACCTCAAGGTGAAGCCGAACGATTTGATTCTCGTCGAACAATACCTCGGCGATGTCGACGAGGCTCAATGGTATGCCATTTGTGCCAATCAATCGCACGGACTGATTCGAACGCATGAAGATAAACGAACAGCCATTGAAATGGCATTGGTTCATAAAAAGGGAATCGGCAAGAGTGACAATGCCTTGTCGAAGACGATTGGCGTTACACAGGAATACACGTCGAGAGTACGGAGAGCAATGCAAGCCGAAGGGCGACTTAGAACTGTTCTAAGTCGTATCGGCGCGGACGGCAGGACGTACAACACGGCGAATATCGGCAAAAAGGGCGAAGAAATCTGCCGTTGCGAACACTGCGGGCATTACAAGCAGCCGTACTGCATGCGGGACGGGACGACCAAACCGCCGCAAAACGAGGCTTGCGATGAATTCATTACCAAAACATCAGTGGACGCGAAAAAGGAATCGCCCGACCCGAACCATCCCGACGCCTCGATGCCGCTCGATGCGGAAAAGGAATCGACAACCCGTGTATCGCGGCGTCACAAGGGGGATTACGTCCGTGTACCGTTGAACCGGAACAACACCGATTCGGCGGCGGTGGAGATTCGGCACTTTTTCGGCGACAACTACCTGGCCGCTCTGATTCAATCCGCTCAAAAACTCTTACGTGATTAAATATGGCACGAAAATATATCCTCACGAGGCAGAAGAAAACGCTCGACGACAACGTGACCCTCTACCGGATCATGGCGGTCGTCGATTTCGGCACCGTCAAAGAGGGAACCGTCGGCGGTTTCGTTCAGTCGACGGAAAATCTTTCGCAGTACGGTCTTTGCTGGATCGCCGACGACGCCGACGTGTACGGTTACGCCGCCGTCAGCGGAAACGCGGTCGTCATGCACGACGCCGTCGTCACCGGTGAAACACCGGCATCGGAACGTGATTTGTTGTTGCGCCGGTTCAAAAACGAGAAGGTCAGTGCGAACCTGTTCGGCGACACCTTCAGACCGCTGAAATACCTGGTCAACGTGAATGTTCTCACGACGGGTTTCGATGCCCCGAACGTCGATTGCATCGTCCTGTTGCGGCCCACCGCCTCGCCCGGCTTGTATTACCAGATGATCGGTCGCGGATTTCGCGTTCACGAATCGAAGAAGGAAACGCT
>DOMV01000209.1 GCA_003509805.1 Planctomycetaceae bacterium | reverse complement strand
CCTTTTTCAAATCGACATCATTCTTTTTCAAATCCAAGGTTTCTTGAATTCTCATACCGGTACTGATCAAGAGTCCGAGAATGGTCTTTCGCGTCAACGTGTCGAATTCTCCTTGAGGTATTTTGGGATCGGTGTTCATGAGTAGGGCTATTTCCCGATCCGTGTAAATATACGGAGTCATTCTGCGAAACCAGACCGTATAAATGTTTTTCGGAATCAGTTCCGTTTTAGGATCATCCAGCTTCAGGTATTGCGCAAGCCCTCTCACGGCACTGTATCGCGCTAATTTCGTTGACGGTTTCAAATGGGGTGCGGTTGCGACCCATTCCACCGCAAGCTGGATCGTCAAGGGTTTTCCCGGATAGTTGTAATCGGCAAAGCGGGCAAAATTTTTCAAAATGGTTTCCGTCCCCTTGAATTTACAGCCCAATCCTCTCTTGCTCTTGACATACGAATCAACATTTTGTGCCATCGTTTTCTTAGTTTGTGTCATGATTCACCTCCTCTCCGGGCCACTCTTGGGCAATTTGTCGAAGATGAGGGATATCGACCTTGGCATAAACGGCGGTCGTTTGAAGCGAGGAATGACCCAGAATGTCGGATATCACCTTGACGGAACAGTCATTTTGCTTCATTAAGGCAGCGCCATAATGCCGGAATATATGAGTGCCTGAAAAGCGGCAATTCAATCCGGTTTTCTTCCACAACAATTTGATTTGGTGGCAGAGATGGCTTCCCTTTTCCGGATGATTTCGACGCCAATAATGTGATACAAATATCTCTCGGCGGCGTGATTTCGGCCTTCCATATTTGAGATATTCGACGATGGCCATACCGACCCTTTTCGGCAACGGAAGCCAGTAAGGCTCCCTTGCCTTGTTGTTGTAAACGCGAATTCTCCCGTTTCGCCAATCAATGTCTTCGAGCTTCAGTCGGCTCACCTCACCGACTCTCATGCACAAGTCGATTTGACAAAGAATGGACGCATACGTTCGTTTTCCAATAGGCGAGGACCGATCAATGGCATTCAACAGCAAGCCGATTTCATCACGTTCAATAATTTCCGCCGGTGGGGCGTTATAGGATGAATGAAATGATGGAATTCCAACTTGAAGATTTCCGATTTTCTTTCCATTCAGCAGAGAGAATCGGAAATAATTGTTCAGCATTGAGCATGTGTCTTTTTTCCGGCGCTCATCGATAATCATCGATAATCGATGGCACTTGGTCGATATAATTGCGAACCATCTTTGGAGTTAAAGCGGTCAGATTGATTCGCTTGCCGCGAAAGAAGCGTTCGAGAAAAATCCGAAGAAAATTTTCATAGCGTACTCTCGTGCCTTTCGCAAGATTCAAAACGTCAAGCAAGTACTTTCCGAACGCATAGATCTCACGCTGAATCGGTGTTTTTAGCCTACTTTCGGGATGCAGTTCTTCGATGTGTTTTACAACGCTAAAAACAGCCGCCCTTGCCGCGATTCTGGCTCCTTTCAGACGATGGGCGGGCAAGGGATTGTTCGGAGGTTTGAATTGCTTGAGAAAACGAATCGCCGTCTCCCGATCAACGCTCTCGACAGAAATGCCGTTTTTTTTGAGCCAGTCTCCAAAATAGGCGATGTTGTTCAAGAGTTGTTTAGCATAATTGATCTGATAGTCCTGGCTTTTAAGTCTCACAGCCTCGATTTCCAGGATTTTGGCCAGCGGATTTTTCTTGAAAACATCGATTTTGAGTGGGTGGAAATACTTTAACATTGAAAATTCTCCCATTTGAGTGACGACCATCGACGTGACGGTCTATATCTGCAATTTTATGTTAAATTGCAGATTTTTTGGGACTTGATTTTCAAGGATAAAGTAAAAGGATTTAACATAATCCGGAACTTGACATAATACTGAATTTTACGTTGCGATAAATATTATGGCTGCTTACAAGTATTTCGCTTCACTGAACAACCGTTACGACCTGAATTTGCTCCGGCGTTCGGGAGAAATTTTTCCGTTCGCCGCAGTCTCGGACTTGCGATATGAACGTTGCGTGATCCAGCACGACCTGAAGCCGTTTCAGTTTTATCGCATTCTATCGAAGCTCGACAGCGACAGTTATGCCGGGTTTTTGCGAGTCAACGGTCTCTTCGACATCCGGGGAAAGCAATTCGAGAAGATTCCGCAGGGGATCGATGCAATCAGTTATCATTGTGGCGAGTCGTTCCGTTTTGATTACGATTTTCTCATCTGGCAGAAGAACTGTATTCGCCAAACTTGGGACGCCATCGACGCCTGGGGTGTTCAGCGGCGAACCGGGGTCCGTTGGCGGCACGATTTGATCGTCGCCGTCCGGAACAAGCATAACATCCGCTTCGATTCGCTCCTGAAGCTGAATCCGAGGGCTCGTTTCGTCTTTCGGTACGATCTCTTGAAGCTGTATCGGGAA
This sequence comes from Planctomycetaceae bacterium, assembly GCA_003509805.1. Taxonomy (GTDB): domain Bacteria; phylum Planctomycetota; class Planctomycetia; order Pirellulales; family Thermoguttaceae; genus UBA8133. The sequence continues at coordinate 2,522 of DOMV01000209.1, read as the reverse complement.
CGGATTTGCTCTCTTTGGAACGCCATTCCCTGCGATTTTCTGGCTCGGCAAAACATCTTATTTGACGCCAATCGCTATGTCTTCGCGGCCCAGCCAATCCACCATCAATCGTTGGTTCGGCCCGGCTGGAGAGTTTTTGCGAGAAATATCGAGACGGATATGTTGAGTGAACTCGGCTTCATCGACGCCGATCGGGAAGATCGTTCGCTTCCCGATATTTTTCTTCCGGACGGTCAGTATGAAATATCCGTGTTGACCTCGTCGCTTTTTTGGAAGGACGCCGCCGACCATTCCGTTCGAACCATCATCGTCGGAGACGATACGGAAATCACCCCGCTTCCGACGATCTACAATTTGCGCTCCTCCGTTCAAATCGGAACGACGCTCATTCAATGGTCGGCGACGAAAAGCGAACTGGACGATTGCGTTTTCGGCGTCTGGTACGGCTCGGAGTCGCCGGTCGATACGGATCGGCCACCGGACGTCACGATTTGGTACTCGTCGAGCATGACGGAATATCAAACGACCTTCGAGCAGCATGCTTCCGCCTGGGTCGCCGTCGCCGCAATCAAGCCGGGCAATGAAACGGAGAAGGGCAAGGTTCACGAGTTGTTCCTCGACTGGAGCAATACTCCGCCGCGAGCGCCGGACGATGTCATGGTTATGGATGCTCCCTTGCCTGAGTTCGATGCGGAAATCGAAACGAGACATGAAGACGATCCTTTTATGACGCTTTGGAACGGTTGATCATTCGCTCTTCGTTCGTTTCTCCGGATTTGCCATCGCCTTGATTTGACCCAATTGGCGTCGCGAATACTGCAACAGATGGGCGACGACGTCGGCGGCGTCATAAGCGGCAAGCGTTTTGAAATCCTCGCAAAACATTGAATTGCGTTCCTCCCTGACTTCTTTCGGAAATTTCGCACGGTAATTGTGAATCGCTTCGCATGCTTGACGAATGCGATGGCAGGCACGGTTCAGGTGAGTATTCGGTCCTTTGGCTTGTGTCATGGAAATGTTCTCCGGATGAATGGTTGATGTCGTTTGAAATGAACGAATCGTTTTCACCACGAAGATCGGCGGGAGCGGGAGGACAACCCAAGAGAAAGCGCCTGGAATTCCAATGTTTGGCGATGTTCGGCGTGACTTCGGCAAGATTCTGAAAAACTTTCGACATTCCTTGCCACATTGAAAAAACTCCGCTTGCAATGCTGTTTCGCGGAGGTATGATCCACACACGTTGAACGCAACGAAAATACGCGAAACACTACAAAAACAGGATCCAAACGACATGACGACGATCCATTGGACCGCGACGCAAGACGGCAACCAACACATCGCGACGAACAAATACGGAATGCAGATCGGGCGGGTCCGAATCATGCTCGCCAAGACGGATCGCCCCTTCCTCGGAATCAGCGAAAACGGGATGGTGAAACAATTCGCCCTCCTGCACCACGCCAAGGATTGGGTCGAAGACCTGTATTCGGACGTTGCCGACGCCATTGAGAACGAACGATAGACGCATCGCCAAACCCGGCCCGGCGGTTTCTTCCGGGAAATTTCAAAACGAGAACCATCAAAACGAAAGGACAGAATCATGAACGCCAAAAAAATCGAACAGAACAAGCAGTACGAAATCGCGATCGGCAAAAATACCACCGTCGTGCGGGTCGTCGAGATCGAACGCCGAGTCAACGGATCACTGGTTTTTCAATGCGAAAACGTCAAAACGGGCAAACCGATGGTCATCGCTGACTGCGAGCGGTTTCGCAAAGAGGTCAAACTCGAAAAGAAAGCGTCAAACCCGATCGGCAACGCGGCGAAGAAGATCATCGACGCCTTGGGCATCGGCCCCGGGAGTGCGAAGGCGAAGGAGCAAGCGGATGCCGCCCCACCGGAAAGCGAAACGAAAACCGACGACGCCAAACCGTCGCGAACCCGCGCTCCCCGCGAAGACGGCACTGTAAGCGGAATCGAAGCGGCCTTAATCGTCCTTCGCGAGGCGGGCGAAGCGCTCAACATCAAACAGATCATGGAAAAGATCAACGAACGCGGCCTCGCCAAACTCGAAGGAAAAACTCCGGGAAGCACGGTCAGCGCAGCGATTCAAAGAGAAATATCGCATAAGCCTGAAACATCCCGCTTTGAAAAAGCCGGGAAGGGCCTCTTCCGCGCGAAATAGAACCAGCGGTCGAGCATTCCGGACTTTCCGCACGGGCGCCCACACGGGCGTCCGTGTCTCGTCTGTGCGGAAGGTTCGCATACTTGGCAAAGCCTTGAAATCCCGGCTCAAACGGCGTTTTTTTCGGCGATGTCCGCTGGATGGTTTCGGAGGAACCGTTTATCTTGTCACTGGCGAGCGGACGTCCCGCTTGCAAATGGTGTTTCAAAAAGTGATGGAGAAAAAAAATGGAATACAGTTTTCCGACTTGGTACGTTCATGAAGAAAACGATGCTCGTTTGACGATTCGGGAAACCGGGAGTGATCGGCTAATTGCCTCGCTTCCCGAATTGCCCGA
>DOMV01000145.1 GCA_003509805.1 Planctomycetaceae bacterium | reverse complement strand
TCGCCCGAAAGGGATGCACGGCGTGCCCGAGCTTCAACGCGAACTGTAATACCTGTTGTATGATGGACAGTTGCAACCAGCAGCCGCGTCGTCTTTTCGGACTTCGGAGCGCGAATTGCCAACCGGCATACGCCAACAATGTCGCCCCGTGCGGCCAACAGTTCCAGCCGTACGCCGTCCCGGCTTGCCCACAGCGCCCCCGGCCCTTGTTGGGCAATGGTCTGCGTTGTGGTGCGGCGCAGAACAATTGCGTGAAGAACAATTGCTTGCAGAATAACGGTTGCCCGGGCAATGCCCATCCGCACTATGCCCATCCCTATGGTCCGCAGATGATCCCCATGCAGCATGAAGTGATCTCGGACAAGGTTCTCGAAACCGCCCCGGAAGTGCAGGAATAAGCAGGTCGGGTTTTCAGAATTCCTGAAACGAGCGACGAAAACGGCCCGGGGTTCAAGCCCGGACCGTTTTTTTTCATGCGAACATCAGCGAGCAGGCTGGATGTCCGCGACAACCGCCGTCGCAAGTTTTTTCAGAGTTTTTATTCCGTGGTGACGTCCGTGGTAACGAGAAAACGTTCCGCATCCAAGGCGGCCATGCACCCGGTTCCGGCAGCCGTAATCGCCTGACGATAACGGTCGTCGGCCACATCGCCCGCGGCAAAAACACCGGGAACGCTCGTGTCGGTTCGGAAAGGAACCGGACGAACGACGAACCCTTTTGCGTCCAAGTCGATTTTTCCTTTCAGGAAACCGGTATTGGGAGTATGCCCGATGGCGAGAAACACTCCCGCGACGGCTTGTTCACGATGGGAAGAATCGCGTGTGTTCTCAAGCAGGATTCCCGTGACGCCTTCTTTTTCATTGCCGCGAATCTCGACGGGCAGATGGTTCCACAGTATCTCGATTTTGGGATGGTTTTTCGCTTTTTCCGCAAGGATTTTCGAGGCGCGAAGTTGATCGCGACGGTGAACCAGGTAAACCTTCGAGGCATACCGTGACAAATAATCGGCCTCTTCGACCGCCGAATCGCCGCCGCCGACGACGGCGATTTCCTTGTTGCGAAAACGGGGGAGCGCCCCGTCGCAAACGGCGCAGGCACTGACGCCCTTGTTTTTGAACCGGGTTTCCGATTCAAGCCCGAGCCAGTTGGCGCCGGCGCCGGTGGCGACAATCACGGTCCGCGTTTCGTAGGTCTTACCGTCGGAGGACTTGAGCGTATACGGCCGTTTGTCGAAATCGACCTCGACGATATCGCCGCCCGTGACCCGGGTTCCGAAATGAACCGCCTGAGCCCGGATCAGCTCGACAAGCTCCGGGCCGCTGACGCCGCGTTGGCCAGGTTCATGCGGCGGCATCATCATCTCGCGATTCTTGGGAATCGAGGTTTCAAGGAACCGGGAAAGATCGCCGGGCGGAAAGCCCGGGAAATTCTCGACTTCCGTCGTCAACGCGAGCTGTCCCATCGGCAGCGCATTCCGCGCCTGGTTCTCCGACGAAACGGCGCCTTCAATGACAAGCGGCTCCAGCGAGGCTCTTGAAGCGTAGATCGCCGCCGTCCAAGCCGCCGGACCACTGCCGATAATGATGAGTTTTTCCATAAAATGACGGGTCGTTTCAGAGTTGTGGAAGAGATGCGGAAAAGTGTCGTTCACCATTCTACGTGAAGCGGCATTTGTCGGCAAGTAGACCGAATGGCCTTGAAAAGATTTCAAAGGTGTTTCATTGACGGTGTTTCATTGACAACGCCACGAATATCAGTTACACTATACAAATCTTATGGTTTCCGTTTACCGCTTCCAACNNAGGAGAAGAACCATGAAAACGATTTTCGCGTGCGGGTTGTGTTGCGTCCTCGTCGGCGTGGGCCTGGCAATCGCGGCCGACGACAAGCAGTGCCAGAAGCCGAACCCGAGTACGAAGGCGTGTTACGAACCGGATAACCAGACTGCGAGTTGTACGGATCTCACGATAGGCGAATGTGGCCAGGTAGACGCCCTTAAGATGTATGAGATCGAACAATTTCCGGACGGTGTGATTAAAACGGCGGAAGGTGCTACAAAAACGGAATCAACAAAATGTTGGAGAACCAAGAGCTGTTTTTGGAACCCGCAACAGTCACCTCCGGGATGTGTGCCTAATGATATCTGGATTAATTGGATATTGGGACAAAAAACCGTCGAGAATCCGGATGCCGAGTGTCCGATTCCTGAAGCCGGTTGACGATCCCGCGAGATTTTGTTTCTGTACGCTTATGTTTGTTCGGACCTGTTTTGGCGGAATGTCAATCGTAAAACATTCCCCTAAAACAGGTTACGCATCCATTGCGACCCTTTGTCCAAGCCGTCGTCATGCGAATTTTCAGCGTTTTCGTCTGTTCTCTTTTGCTGTGCTCCCAGGTCATTTCCGCATCCGATCCCAAAGCCATCGCCTTGCTCAAGGGCGTCGAACAGGAGCGGATGAAATGCGACTGTTTTCATATCGAGTACACGGAACATCGCGTGGAAGAAGGAAAAACCGCTCAACAGATCGTCGATTTCGACCACGGCAAAATCCGTAAGGAGCATTTGCCCAACGATCGGTTTCACGGCATGATGTCGCTCTATCTCGGTGATGTCGTTTACGTCAGGACGAGCTATGACGACAAGGATGTCAATCTCGTGTCCCCCGATTCGGTCCATGCGTCCGGAGCGGACACCTACGATCCCAGGTTGTTGGGTTTGACCGATATGATGAGTCATACAAGCGTCGTTGAAAATTGTCTTGGTTATTCAAGAGGCAAAAATTTTACGGTCGAACAGACAACGTTGGACGGCAAAAATGTATATCTCGTCGTTTGGAGAGAAGACGATATTCGTTGGGAATTCTACATCGAAGAACCGGGATTTAGAATTTTGAAAAAAACGTTATCGGCGCCCTTGTGTACAATCAATATAAGCAGCGACTATTCGAATCCGTCATTTTTGCCGTTTCCAACGAAGGTTCATATCGTGCGAAAGGCCAACGGCAAAACGCAGTGGGACCGCACGATTACCGTGACGAA
>DOMV01000194.1 GCA_003509805.1 Planctomycetaceae bacterium | reverse complement strand
GTTTTCAGGTGTTTTTCGTAAGCGTCGAGATGTTCCTTGATCGGTTTCTGCATCTCCTCTTCCGCCGGATGCATGACTCCGGCCTTTTGCCGTTCCGTCTTGTCGATCAACTCGGCGAGCATTTGTTGCGCCAAATACTTATTCGACGAAAGCGGGATGCGATGATCGACGCCGTTTGCGTCGCGATAACGGCCCCACCATTTCTTCGACTCGCCTTTTCTCTTCTCGCCGGTCTTCGGATCAATGATGGTCGTCTTCTTCTTGTAAATTTTCGACATGGTTTTCTTCTCCGATAAAATGATGTTTCAAAAATGGTCGCGGCGAACACCCGCCTACGGCTTCGTGACTGACAGAGAGCCATGAACCGGCGAAAAAGGCAAGGCGTCATTTCGGAAAAATACTGTAAAGTTCCTTCATTTTCTGGTTCGGACGCCAAACCCAATCTTTTCGTCGCGGGCAATCTTCCTCGATCCACTGAACGAGTTCGAGTCGACGCCAGAAGACGGATTTGTGAAGTCGGACCGGCTGCGGGACGATGCCGAGGCCGTCCCACATTCGCCAGGTCTTGGGATCGACGCCGCAGGCGTAAGCGGCTTCGCGGCAAGTGAGGAGAAGGCGTTTATCAATTTGAAAATCCTTGGCCATTGTATCGCGTCGGGCCGTTGGTCGGCCAACATGTCAAAAGGTGAAGCAAAACGCAACTGGCGCGAAGCGTGGGCGTCCTGCGCGGAAGAAACGGAAGTCTTCGAAAAAATCGTGAAGAAATTTCACGCAAGATGCATCGACACCCTTGTCAAAAATGTCGATGCGGCAGTATACTGTTTTGATGCGGCAAAAGCGGCGTCAAATGCCAGCGTCAACGATGCCGCCTGATCTTTGAATTACTGGTAGCTCGAACAACATGCCGGGGCAAAGTGTTCCTGACGGAAAGGATGGGAACGCGGAGTACAGCGCGATGTTCATAAGGCGTTCCCGCCGCATTTCCCGCCGTCTTCCGTCACGGCAAAACTTGCGTCGGAAGGGCGGTGCTGCTGCGTCGCGAAAGAAGAAAACGCTCCGCTGATTTCGCGGAGCGCTTGGCGTAGGAGGCCCGTGGTGGTGACGTGTCGCGATCAATAAGGCAAGGCGACGACATCACCGCAAGCGACTTCCGCTTGGCCGATCGCGGCGTTCAAACGCAAGACCGCGAGATGGAGCGGCGCCGGATCGAAGAACCGCAACTCGCCGTTCGCTTGTTTTTCGCGGATGAATTTCAAAAGCTCGATGTTTTCCCGCAAAAATTGTCGCGGACGTTCCACTCGTTGCCGCAACGCGTTTTTGTTTTCTTCGCCGAGATCGGGACCGGATTTCTCGACGAATTCCAGCAGGCCGATTTCGTGCCGCTGAATGACATCGATGTTTTCCGTGACATATTGGATCATTTGGTTGGTGGAAAATTCCTTGTACGACATTGTTTTTCTCCTGTATTTCCAGGGGTTTCGGAGGGTTTCGCGTTCGGGCCATCCCCGTTCGCGTGACGAATGATTGCTCATTTTTGCAACGGCATCAAGCCATGGGCAGTAAAGTTTCGCGGAATTACGATAATTTTTCGAAGTCCGCGAAAAACGGCCAAGAACGCCGTTTTCAGGGAGCGTCGCCCGATTCCCCAAGAGACGCGACAGGACGCAATACGGGCCGTCCTGTCGCGACTTCGCGGCCTTTATTCGTCGTCTTCGACCACGCCGCCGTAACTTGTTTCGATCCGCCCTTCGGCCGCAGCGACGGCGTCGTAAAGCCTGGTCACGAGATCGGCGGGAAAGCCGTATTCGTACACATTATCGGAGGCGTCCATCTTTTCGTGATAGCGGATCAACTCCCTGCAAACCTCGTGCAGCACTGGAGCGGCTGCCAAAAGACGTGCCTCCTCCCACGAGCGTTCGACGCATTGCGGATAATCAAGCGGTTCATCAGCCAAATCTGCAATCAAACGTAGAGACTCCTCCTCGCGCACGGCAAGGCAGCAGAAGCCTTCCCGATCGGCACTCTCGTCGACGACGGCCCACGTTCTTCGTTCGGTATTCATCATTAAAATCTCCCATGTTACGATATTGAAGTGGAAAACACCACGCCCTTGCGGACGTGGCGTGAAATGCTGAAAAACCCGGCGTTTAGCGGGCGGCGAAGAGTCCCCGACCGGTCTTGATGAAGCGGGAGGCGTCCTGCTTCTTGATGATGTCCATCTGTACGGCTGCTGAAAGAGTCGCGGTGGGCGTTTTTCCGTTGGGGCTCCAGCGTCCGCTCGAAATCGCGAGTTCCGTAATCTCCTTGACATTCATCGCACGGTTCTGCTCTTTGAGAATTTCGTGCGCAGCGTCGAGGGCCGACATTTTGCCCGTCGGTTTGCCGCCTTTGCCGCGTTCCTTTTTCGTATCGGTGTTGTCTTCGTCGCCTTCCGTTTCGAGAACCAGGACGCCGTTTTCGTCGACGTGGTGCTTGCGAGTGAAGGTCGGGTCGTCCAGGTCCCGCATGGAGCTTGTTGCCCGGCGTCCCTTCGGGATTACGGTGATCCCTTTCGACTCGATGACCTCCTTGAGCGATTTTTTGGAGGGCGTTTTCGTTTCGCTTTCCGGTTGGGCGGCATTCGCTTGGTCCTTCGCCTTCGCGCTCCCGGGGCCGATGCCCAAGGCGTCGATGATTTTCTTCGCCGCCTTGCCGATCGGGTTCGACTTTTCGTCCTTGATTTCGCGTAGAAATCGCTTTGCATCGCTGACCGTGGCCCGCTTGTTCGTCTTGACGTTCATGCAGTCGAAGACCAGTTGGCCATTGATGCGGCGTTGGACCTCGATGACGCGCATGGTCGTGCTGTTTTTCC
>DOMV01000196.1 GCA_003509805.1 Planctomycetaceae bacterium | reverse complement strand
GCCACCGGATCGCCGTGCGCCGGCTCCGGGACCGCCTCGATAATGCGGCGGATCACTTCGTTGACGTCGACGCCTTCCGCATCCGCGTTGAAGTTCGTGAAAAGACGATGCCGCAGTACCGGATAGCACATGGTCCGGATATCGTCGGCGCTGACGGCATACCGGCCGTTCAGGATCGCCCTCGCTTTCGCCGTCAGGATGATGCTCTGCGCCGCTCGGGGACCGGCCCCCCAGGCAAGCCAGTTCTGCACGAATTTCGGCGAGTAGGATTCCTTCGGCCGGGTGGAACGGACCAATTCGACGGCATAATCGATCACGTGTTCCGAAACCGCGACGTTCCGGACAAGCTGCTGAATCTGGACGACATCCTGGGCTTGCAGGATCGGCTCGATATCGATTTTCTTCGTCTGCGTCGTCGCCATCACGATGTCGCGTTCCTCGTGCTTTTCGGGATAGCCGATGTAAATGGAAAGCATGAACCGGTCGAGCTGGGCNNCCTTCCTGCTCGATCGGGTTCTGCGTCGCCATCACGAAAAAGGGCGGGTCCAGTTTATAGGTTTTGCCCGCGCAGGTCACTTCGTACTCCTGCATCGCCTGGAGAAGGGCCGCCTGCGTTTTGGGCGGCGTGCGGTTGATTTCGTCCGCGAGACAGACATTCGTGAAAATCGGGCCGCGGATGAATCGGAAGTTCCGTTCCCCGGTCTGCTGGTCGATATCGATGATTTCCGTCCCGGTGATATCGCTCGGCATCAAGTCCGGGGTGAACTGGATCCGGGAAAACTTCATCTGGAGCGTCTTGGCCAGCGTGGCGACGGTCAGGGTTTTCGCCAAACCCGGAACCCCGACCGTGAGACAGTGGCCCCGGGCGAAAATGCAGATGAGCATCTGTTCGAGCATTTCGTCCTGCCCGATAATCACCTTGTGGACTTCTTTCAGCAGTCTTTCCTTGGCTTGGACGACGCGGCGGACCATTTCTTCCGGGTTCATCTGGGGCGGATTTGCCTGGGGGGGCGCAGGATTGGACGCGGGATTGGACATGGGGGCGATTGAAGGAAGGGGAACGGGGCGATCGAACCAACACGAACCCCTAGTCTACCCGAAAACGGGGGGAGACGTCAACCGGAAGGCCGATATTGGTCCCCTCTCCGGCCACGCTATCCGTCATTCCCGCGCCGGCGGGAATCCAGACAAGCGGGTTCATACTCGTTCGTCTGGGCCCCCGCCCCGATCAGGTCGAGGGCAGGCTCTACGCGGGGGNNGAAAACGGTTGAAGACACACTCTTACGCTCCGGGCGCTGATGGAAATCGATACCGGGCTCGGAACGCGGGTTGCGTCGGTCTTCGTTTTGATTTACACTGGGGAAACATGGACCAGGATGATCTGCTCGACAAATCGCCGCTTCGCGTGCAACGCATGTTTGCCGGGGTCGCGCCGCGCTACGACCTGCTCAACCGGTTGCTGTCGCTGGGCATCGACCGCTCCTGGAGACGGCGGACGGCGGCGATTCTGCTGGAAAACCTGAAAATGGAAGGACCGGTTCTCGATGTTTGCTGTGGGACGGGCGATCTGGCGTTCGCTTTCCGTCAGTATGAGGAGCGCCGATATGAAAAACGGCGGCGAAAAAAGGAACCGGAAACGCGGAACCGGCCTGTCATCGGCGTCGATTTCGTTCCGGAAATGCTTGCGCTGGCGGAAAAAAAACGGCGACGCTTTCCGCCCGGCTTCAGGGATAATCCGGAGTTCCGTGAAGCAAACGCCCTGGAATTGCCCTTCGAAGAAAATCGTTTCGCAATCGTCGCCGTCGCGTTCGGCCTTCGGAACACGCAGGATCCCGACCGGGTTCTACGTGAAATGGTTCGTGTCGGAAAGCCGGGTGGAACCGTCGCCGTTCTCGAATTTTCAATGCCGGACCACTTCCTCATCGGGCCGCTCTACCGTTTTTATTTTCGGCGCATCCTGCCTGCGGTCGGACGGGTGATTTCAAGCGACCGGACAAGCGCGTACCGCTATCTTCCGGAGAGCGTGCTGCAATTTGAAAAAAAAGACACGATTCCGCAGCGGATGCGACACGCCGGGCTGCGACATCTTGGCGCCGTTCGCATGACGTTCGGGATCGTTTCGCTCCATTTCGGGCAATGTCCCGACCCGACGAGGACAACAGGCGACGACGGCGTGGATGAATTGGCAAGGGACAATTGACCGTGGATATACCGGAAACGCGGTGAAATTGGTTGTTTGGTGAATGGTTGTTTGGTGAAGGCTGCTTGTCGCACTTGCTCGCCGTAAGACATTTGTATACGGCTTGTTGCACGTTTTGTTCGAGCGACAAGCGATTGTTCGCGGGAATAGTTTCCGGCCGTTTACGGTGTATCAATCGTAGTGTATCAATCATTATGGATCAGGAAGCCCCCTGGACGATCAGACGGTTACTCGAATGGACGACGGGCCATTTCACGCAACGGGGCAGCGACACGCCCCGTCTCGATGCGGAAATACTCCTGGCCGCGGCTCTCGGGATCAAACGGATCGAACTTTACACCGGTTTCGAATCGGTTCCCGGAGAGGAAGGCCGGTCGGTTTTTCGCGAATATGTCAAACGGCGCGGAGCCGGTGAGCCGGTCGCCTACCTTGTCGGACAAAAGGAATTTTTCTCGCTTCCGTTCCATGTGACCCGCGATACGCTGATCCCGAGGCCGGAAACCGAACTGCTGGTGCTCGAAGCCCTCGATTGCGTCGAAACCGTCGGCGTCGAAACCGGAGAGGACAAACCGAACTCCTCGCCGGGGAAGACGTTCCGGTTGGCCGATGTCGGAACCGGCAGCGGATGTGTCGCCGTCGCGATCGCGAAAAACAAACCGAATGCCCGGATCACGGCAATCGACCGGTCGCCGGCGGCCCTGCAAATCGCGAAGGAAAACGCGATTGCCAACGGTGTCGCCGAACGGATCGCTTTTTTCGAAAGCGATCTTTTCCATTCCGTTCCCGGGGAGGTCGCGTTCGATCTGGTCGTGAGCAATCCTCCCTATGTCTCCGAGGCGGAATACGCGGCTCTTGCCCCGAACGTCAGGAATTACGAGCCGAGAGAGGCGCTCCTGGCGGGAACGAAAGGAACGGAAACGGTCGAACGGCTCATTCGCGAATCGGAGGAACGCCTCCGGTCGGGCGGAACGCTCCTGGTCGAAATCAGCCCGATGATCGCCGTCGATTGCGTTCGTTTGTTTGATCCCGACCGCTGGAACGATGTCCGGCTTGTCAAAGACGACGCCCGGCGCGATCGAATCGTCCGGGGAACGCGAATCGATTCCTGAACGGGACGTGGGGGATGAGTTCGGGTAAAATGACAACCTGCGGGATCGACACTGCGAGCCGTGACCTAAGGGGCACGGAAACTTGGGGTCATATCGCGAACAACCCCGCGCAGAACCGCCCGCCGCTCGTTTGCCTCCGGACGGTATGGTTCGCAGGTGGCGCTCCTTGCAAACCGGTTGCGGGCGATTTCAACGCGATTCCAGTATCCATTGCGCCGCAGCACTCGACGACAAAAAACGATTGGTGAGATAATCATGTTTCATTCCCTGGTTCGTCAATGGATTACCGCCCGGGCCATCGGAGCGATTCAAGATGCGGTTCACAGCGCGATCGTTCGGGAATCGGCCCCGGACGGTTCCGCTGAAGATCCCTCGAAGATCGACTCGAAGATCGACTCGAAAGCCGACCTGTCCTGTGCCGATAACCGCGACGGGGACGGGCGGAATACCGACAGGATCGAGCCGGTCGACATCGGGATGGTCTTTGCGATGCCGATGGAAGCGGCAGGCGTCGTCGATCGGTTGACGCGGTCCCGAACGGTCGCAGGCGAGCGGGTCCGATATCATACGGGCCTTTTCGCCGGGCATCGGGTCGCGGTCGTCGAATCGGGAATGGGCCAGGAAAAGGCGCTCGACGCGACACGGCGTTTGCTCCATGTCTTCCGGCCGCAACGCCTGCTCTCGGCCGGATATGCCGGAGGTCTTCGTACGGAAATGAAACGGGACCGGCTTGTGATCCCCTCCCGCCTGGTCCGGGCGTCCGACGGGGAAACGATCGACCTGACGACCGCATTGACAGCCGAACTGACAACCGCACTGACGACCGAACTGACGACCGAACTGACGACCGAACGAATGGGCCGGGGATCCGATGCGGCGCCGAGCGCCCTGCGGGGCTCCCCGCCGATTACCCTGTTGACCGCCGACCGCGTCGTCCGAACACCGAAGGAAAAAACGGGATTGGCCGAACGTTTCGGAGCCGACCTGGTCGATATGGAAACCTGGGCGGTCGCCGATCTTTGCCGTCGTTACGGAATTCCGTTCCTGGCGCTGCGGATCGTCCTCGACACGGCTTCCGAAGAACTGGCCGAAGAGGTCCAACGGATCGTCGATTCGAGCGGTTCCGGCAGCACGGCACGCATGTTCGGCAGCGTCGTCGGGGCGCTTTGGAAACGCCCCTCTTCGCTGGTCGATCTCTATCAGCTCAAAGAACGGGCACTCGTCGCAACGGACAAACTGGCGTCGGGAATCGAAGCGTTGCTGGATTCGACGACCGATGCGGCCCGTCAACCGTCCGGGAACCCCATTCCCGGCTCGTACTACTGAAAGTCATTGAAATTTCCCGAAGCCGGCGATGCGGGAGCTTGCCCACCGGAAACAACACCGCCCGAAGGGTAAACTGGAAACGCGATGAAAACGAACCTTTGGCCAAGTCTGCCTGCCGCACTCGCTCAACTATAAGTGCTGTTCGTATAATGACATAAACGGACCATTCGAGCGACAGGCGATTGTGCGCGGGAACANNAGGCCGTTTACGGTATAAACGGGTGGTCGGGCGGGCTGTGTTTACCAACGACTCAAACGGCTTCGGCATAGAGAACCGCTTCCCGACGCGCCGAGGCTCCGAACCCCAAATCGAATTTCAACCATGCCCGATCTTTATGCCATAGGGACCGAACCGGCCTACGTGTTCGTACGGCTGGCGCTGCTCGTTTCGGCGATGGGAAGCGTTTCCTTCGGACTCGTCGGGACGTTCGTCGTCGTGAGGCGTATCGGCTACCTGGCCGGTGCGATCGCCCATTGCGCCTTCGGCGGAATCGGGATCGGTCTTTACCTACAGCATCAACTCGGTTTCGCATCGGTCGATCCGCTGGGCGTCGCCCTCTTGGTGTCCGTGGCCTGCGCAGTCCTGATCGGAATCGTCAACCGTTGTGCGGGCGAACGGGAGGACACGATCATCGGGGTGATCTGGGCCGTGGGTATGGCCGTCGGATTGCTCTGTCTCGACAAGGTCACCGCCGGAAACGTGAACATCTCGGCCTACCTGTTCGGCGACCTCTACCTGGTTTCCGAAAAAAACCTCTACGCGGTCGCGTTCCTGGGGCTGGTCGTCCTCGCGACGACGCTCCTGTGTTTCCATCGGCTCCAGGCTGTCGCCTTCGACGAGGAGCATACCCGGCTCCGTGGAATCCCGACGACGTTTTATTTCCAGTTGCTGCTGGTCCTCGCCTCCGTCACCGTCGTGCTGATGGTCCAGGTGGTCGGGATGATCCTTGTCGTCGCCATGTTGACGCTTCCGGCGGCGGCGGCGGGCCGGTTGACCCGGCGGCTTTTTCCGATGGCGGTACTGGCCGTCCTGTTTTGCTTTCTTTTTTCATGGACCGGTATCTACCTGAGTCTGTGGGGCAATTTCTCTTCCGGGCCGATGATTATCGTCGTCGCGGCCGTGGGATACGCGATCGCCCTGTTCGTCGGAAGGAAATGACCGATCTTCCGAAAACGCAACGGGGGCGCACCGGGTTTGCGGCGGCAATTCCGCCCAAAGCACTCTTGCGAGCCCGGCGCAATCCGCTAAAATGGTCCCGTGGCCTTCAGGCCGGCCGCGCGCCGTATGGTTGGAATACGGCGCGGTTTCCTTCGGCGCCGCTACGTTCAAATTTTTATTCACAGATCGGTAAGAACGCAGGTGAACGATGATTGAAAACGAATGGATCGACAGGGCGAAACAAATCCGGGAACGTCTGACACAGCTCCGGGACTCTCTTTGACTATGCCGGAAAATCCGCCGACGTCGAAAAAATCGAAGAGGAAATGGGGGCCGTCGACTTCTGGAACGACCAGGAGCGGGCGCAGGCGGTGGTCGCACGGTTGAAATCACTCAAAACGCTGCTCAAACCGTTCGATGAAATCATGATCGACTTGAACGACGTCGATCTGCTGCTCGAAATGGGGGCGGAAGACGCCGGGCTGGCCGCCGAAGTTCCCGGGAAATTGAACGACCTGGAGGTTCAACTTGAGGCATTGGAAACGAAATCGCTGCTGAACAGTCCGTACGACATGTGCGGGGCGATCATCACGATCAATGCCCGGGACGGCGGAACCGACGCGAACGACTGGGCCGAAATGCTGCTCCGCATGTATGCGTCGTGGGCCAAATCGAACGGCTATGAAGTCGAGTTGATCGACCGACAGGACAACGAAGAAGCCGGGATCAACAGCGCCGGTTTCGTCGTGCGCGGTCCGGCCGCCTACGGGTACCTCAAGGGGGAATCCGGGACGCACCGCCTGGTGCGGATCAGCCCGTTCAATTCGGAAGGAAAACGGCAAACCAGTTTCGCCTCCGTCGACGTGAGTCCGGAAATCGACGATTCGATTGAGGTCGAAATCCGGGAGTCGGACGTGCGCGAAGACACGTACCGGGCCAGCGGGGCCGGGGGGCAACATGTCAACAAGACCTCCAGCGCGATCCGCCTGACCCACGCCCCCAGCGGTGTCGTGGTGCAATGCCAGAACGAACGTTCGCAGCATAAAAACAGGGCGCTCGCATGGAAAATGCTCCGCGCGAAACTGATCCGACTCGAAGAGGACAAGCGTGAGGCGGCCATGGCCTCGAAGTACAAAAATCTGGCGAAAGTCGGCTTCGGATCGCAAATCCGCAACTATTTCCTGCACCCGGACCAGCGTGTGAAAGACACGCGGACCGGCCATGCGGCGGGCAACTTCCACCAGGTTCTCAACGGCGACATCCAGGGATTTCTCGACGCCTTTCTCCGTTGGCGCGTCGCGACCGAGGAAACGTCGTAATTGTTGGACGACGGATTCGGAACGCGAAGCGCCGGGCACGAAGCGTCAACGGGACGGCTTCTCTTCGTTTTGGACGTCACGGATTCCGTTCAACGACACTTGGGAGACGCCGGGTTTGAAGCCGGGCACCTCCCGGGGGATTTTTCGACTCAAGTACCAATCGGAATCCGGTTTCCCTTTTTCATTGACGACAGCCTGGAGCGATTTTTGGGCGATCTCATCAAGGGAAACGGACGGGGAGCCCGTTCTGGTTTCATCCTTCCAAAGCGTTTCACCGTCTTTTTCGAAACCGACCGAATAGGTGTAAGGCGTGTAACTGATTTCAGTGCCTCCCAGGCGTCCGAAAGTCGAATAGGAAACCGTTTCCCTTTTCTCCGCCGTTATTTTCACGGCGAGCGTGATCGCGGCGCCGTCGTCCCACTCCAGTTCGTTTTCCTTGAAAATCTTTTCGATGTGCGCTTTCACCTTGTCCCGGTCCGGAACCGCGCTGTCGATGCGCACCTTGATTTTCATGCCGGGGCGAACACAATACTTCTCTTCATCCGAGAGATTCGCGAGTTTCGGGAGCGTGGCATGAGGAATCGTCAACGGGACGGTGACATAACCGCTCCCATTCCTTCCATTGTGCCAATAGTATCCGCCGAAAAAACAGTATTCGTTCCCCATCCCCTTGTATTTCCACACCGGGATTCGCTGTTCGGTATGGATAAGTGTCGAATTGACGACAAGATAGGTGTCGTCCGCCCAAGCGGGCATTCCGAATGCAATGGAACCGGTATGAAAAAAGGGCGATGCTTCGCCGGTTTCAAGATTCCAAATCTGGAATGAGGCGTTCTTCACGGTTGCGATTTTTCTTCCGTCGGGTGAAAAAGCCGCCTTCATGACCCCTCGATTCGCCGCGTCGAATTCCATGACACCGATGACGTCTCCGCTTAAGGCTTCGAGCAGGCATACGTTATCGCGCCTATCGGTGACGATGAGATACTTACGACCTGGAGAAAAAACCGGCCTGAAAATCAAGCTGCCGTCGAGCGTCCAGACGGCGGAAGCCGTTGTCGTATCGAACAGGATCACGTTGCCTCGCTTCGATTGAACGAGGACATGCTCGTCATCGGCCCAGGCGGCCCACTGGATATCGGCATCCATATTCATGCGGCGGGCGGATTCCTCGACGGTAAACGGTTCGTAAACGGCGACGCAGGGAAGTTTCGGCGCCGTCGTATCGGCAATGACCAGGTGGCGTAAATCATCGGATAGGTTGGCACCTTTCGACGCTTGAACGAACAAGGCACGCGACCCGTTCGGGGATAATCCGTACGGAGTCAGCTTGACAGGAAGTTGGACCGAGCGCGACCTTCCCGTTTTCACGTCGCCGACACAGACCAAACTGCTTTCCTCTCTCGATTGATCCCGTATTTGAATCACGGTCAGCACCTTGTTGGGATCCTGTTCGCTAAAAAAATATTCGGAGCCCCTCAAAATTGTTCTGGCATCCCGTTTTCCGACGGGAAAAACGATCGGTTTCGGTTTGAAGGATAATTTTCCAACGGGAGCCGGGTCCGGTTCGGTCGACCATGCCGTTTCCGCGCCGAGCATGCTGATTTCCCTCGCGCCGATGAGGTTGATCTCCACGCTTTCAGGCGGTTCGTCCGACGTAGCGGTTGTGTCGGCACTGTTTTTACCAGCACTGCTTCTACCGGCCCTGTTTTTATCGGCACTGTTTCTACCGGCCCTGTTTTTATCGGCACTGCTTTTATCGGCACTGTTTCTACCGGCTTCTTCCACACCGTCTTCAAAAGGGTTGGCGCTTTTTGTCGCGGGTTTCCCGCCGCCGGGTCCGTCGAGTTCCGCCGCCATTTTTTTGACGAAAACCCGGTCCGGTATGCTGAGTTTCGCCAGGTCGAGGGAAACGACTTTACCGTCCGCCTCTTTTTTCAATTTGACTTTTTTCCCGTCGAAATCGAGCAATCGGGCCTCGACCGTATAATCGCCGTTGCTGCTCGTCCAGGTGCGGACATCCTCGGCATAAACCGCGACCGCCCCCAAAACGACCAATGCCTGCATGACAAGGACCGATATCCTGAAAACCCTTGACATTTCCCGAAGCCGACGATCCGGGAGCCTGCCCACCGGAAACANNAACACTGCTCGGAGAGTAAACAGGCGGTTAAGCGGGCTGTGTTGACTTGCACTCAACCGGCTTCGGTATAAAACGCCCGGCGAAAGACGGTAGGAAAGACCGTGCAGAAAACGTTTCATGGCAAACATGACACCTCCATTCCCATAATGACGTTGTGATGATAACGACGGAAAATGAAAAACGCTACGGATTCAAGTGGACCACGGCGTTTATCATGGTTCCTTTGCGCAATTGCCAAGCCCCGTCGATTTGCCGATTGTGAACTTCGATATGAATTTCGAACTTCTCTCCCGCCTTGACTTCCGGGTTGGCGAAGACGACCCGGCCGGGAAATTCGACGGCTTGACCGTTTACGGAAGGGGCGTAAACGGTGACGGGACGGCCTTCAAGCATGTCGGGGGTATACCGGGTCGCATCGACGTTCGTCCGGATCGTGAGCGTATCGAGGTGAACGATCCGGAGAATCGGGTCGCCTTCCCGCAGCCATTCGCCCTCGGTGCGCTTGACTTCGAGGACCATGCCGTCGAACGGGGCGGTGAAACGATGTTTTTCGACGGCGACTTTCGCGGCGTCCACTTCCGCTTCCTGGAGTTCCAGCTCCGTCTTTTTGACGGTCAACAAGTTGTATTTGGTCAGCCGCCATTGCGTGGTCGATTGCTTCACCTTGAGTTGCGCTTCCCGGATATCCATGTCGGGAACCGTTCTCGGAGCCGCGTTGTTGATGTCGAGGTATTTGTCCACGCGCGCCTGATCGACCAGGATCGCATCATGGGCGTAAGCGACTTCTTCCTCCTTTTCCGCCTCGGCCTTGGCGATGAACAGTTTTCCTTCGGCGACCTTCAGGGCCGCCTTGGGCGTCCGATCGTCCTGGTAGCCGAGAATCTGGCCCGCCTTGACCGTGAGCCCTTCGCGTATCGGGACGGTGAGCGCGTTTCCCTGTTCGTCGAGGGTTTGGAGCCGTAATTGAACCAGTTCTCCCTGGACGTTGGCCCCGATCGTCACGTCTTTGCGTTTGTCGAAATCGACGTAGCAATTCGTCAACGCCAGGTCGCCCGGCATGACCCCGTTCGGCAGGGGCGCAGCCGTTCCCCGCGAAGGATCGGGCCTGTCGATTTCGACGGAAGAAGCGCCGGTCGTCGGGGAGCGGCCCGCCCGGATTTCCGCGGCATCCGTGGAAGCCGCAACAGCCGGAGACGTCGGGGAAACCGGGGAAACTCGCGCGGTTTGCATGACGATTTCCGAAGCCGTGGGGTAGGGCTCGCGGGAAACGAAAGCGGTGGGTTGTTTGCGGACGGTCACGGGCGTCGAAACGATCGGAACCGCATCGGCCTGGTATTCCGAGACGTGATATTCCGGGGCCAGGGAGTCCGGCGAGGAGGCGCCCGCGATTTCCATCAGGACGACCAACAAGGTGGGCGAGACATTCATGGAGGCAATAAGATTTGGCGAACAGGATTCTATACCGGAGGCAGTTGGAATTTCCCGAAGCCGACTTTCAAGGAGCCTGCCCACCGGAAACGACACTGCCGAAGGTAAACAGGCGGTTCAACCGGAAAACGGGGCCGGCTTCGGTATACGAAAGAAGTTTGACAGACTTCCATCTTCCATTACGGTACATCATTATCCCCGCCGCGGGTTTCCCTGTCAACGTCAAAACGAGGAAACCGTGAAAAAGAGATTGAACCGGACTTGAAATGCGGTATACTGATAGACAATTGAAATTTCCCGAAGCCGATTATATCAAAAACATGGCCAACGAAAATTTATCTCAAGCAAAAAAAGCGAAGTACGCCGAGTTTTATACCCGGATGGCGGACATTTCGAAGGAAGTCCAAGCCTACCTGGAGTACGATCCGAACGTTTTCAAAGGCAAGACCATCCTCTGCCCTTGTGACGATCCTTACGAGAGCAACTTTTTCAAGTACTTTGCCCTCAATTTTAAGACGTTCAAGCTCAAAAAGCTGATCGCGACCTGCTACGCCGGTTCGCCGATCGCCAACGTCCAGCTTTCGCTTTTTCCCGAGGAAAACGAGGCGAGCAAGACGACGCGCATCCCGCACAAAATCGTCATCACGGACATTCCCGACCTGAACAAGGACGGGGCGGTGGATTTGGTCGACGTGCAATTGCTTTTGGCAAGCGACAGGAATCACCTCACCCGGCTCAAGGGCGACGGCGATTTTCGCAGTGAGGAAATCACGAAACTGCGGGACGAGTCGGACATTATCATCACGAACCCGCCGTTTCCACTTTTTCGAGAGTTCTTTGCGTGGATTGGCGAGAAACAATTTCTCGTTATCGCGAATATGAATGCGATAACCTATAAGGAAGTGTTTCCTCACATCAAAGAAAACAGAATCTGGCTCGGTGCCACGGGCTTTAATGAGGGCATGTATTTCAAGGTGCCTGAAAATTTTGTGTACGCAAAAACATACAACTTTGAACGCGAGCTTGACGGCGAAAAAGTGAATCGGGTGCCCGGCGTATGCTGGTTCACCAATCTCGACCACGGTCGCCGTCACCGGCCCTTGGAACTGATGACACTGAAAGACAATTTGAAACATAGCAGACACAAAGAAATAAATGGCAAGAAAGAATATGCGAAGTACGATAACTACAATGCGATTGAAGTTCCTTACACGGATGCCATTCCTGCCGACTACGAGGGTGTGATGGGCGTACCGATTACTTTTTTAGACAAGTATTGTCCAGAGCAGTTTGAGATAATCAACGCACTCAATCGTTACTCCTTATTCGACGATGATGAATTTATCATTAACCGCAATGAAAATAGAATAGGGAATCACATGTGTTCGATCAATAACGGAGAAAAATTCACCTACTTTCGAGTCACCATTAAACATAAAGGAACCCCAAAATGAAAACAACGCTTCACACCTACACCGTCCGTGAAATGGTGGAAGGGTTTGTCTATAACGAACTCGAAGGCAAGGGGCTTTTCGGGCTGTCCGGGAAACTGACCATTCAGCCGGAGTATCAGCGTAATTACATCTATGCCGAGGAAAAACGCGAGGTTGCGGTCATTGATTCCCTGCTGAAGGGGTATCCGCTGGGTTTGATCTATTTTGTCGAGGTGGAAAAAGACAAATTTGAAGTGCTGGACGGTCAACAGCGAATCACGTCAGTAGGACGCTTCGTCACGGGAAAATTCGAGATCAAGGATGAAAATGGAAATGAACAAACGTTCGACTCACTGGCCGCCAACAAGAGGAAAAAAATTCTTGAAGGCAATCTCTTGGTCTATCACTGCGAGGGTGAAGAGAGCGAAATCAAGGAGTGGTTCAAGACCATCAATATCGCCGGTGTTCCCTTGAATGAGCAGGAACTGCTCAACGCCATCTATTCCGGCCCCTTTGTTACGGCAGCGAAAGTCGAATTCAGCAACTCAGGAAACAACAATGTGCAACGGTGGAGCGACTACATCAGAGGCACTGCCCGGCGACAGGATTTTCTGGCCACTGCGCTGGCTTGGGTTTCCGCCTCAAAAAACCAGGACTCCGACCAGTACATGGCGGCCCATCGGTTCGATAAGCGTATCAAAGAACTCCAGAGCTATTTCCAATTCGGTCATCGACTGGGTTTCCACCGTATTTTCCGACATGGAAAAAGAAATGTGCGGTTTGGAGTGGGGGCGGCTTTACGAAACGTTTCACAAAAAATCGTACGATTCCAAGAAAATTTCCAAAAGAGTACAAGAATTGTACGGCGATGTGTACGTCAAAAAGCGGAGCGGTATTTTTGAGTACGTTTTGAGCGGCGAGACGGACACGAAGCTGTTGGAAATCCGCGTGTTCGACGAGGCGACCAAGCGGAACGTGTATGCAAAGCAAACCGAAGCCGCCAATGCCAAACTACGCCGTTAAGTGTTTTTCA
>DOMV01000431.1 GCA_003509805.1 Planctomycetaceae bacterium | reverse complement strand
TCAAACGCCGTGAACGGATACAACGGATCGTTCGATCGGCAGTCACTTGCTCGCGGGAGGATCGTCAGGCCGTTTACGGCAGGAGTCGTTTACGGTATCGTTTTGTCTAATGCCCCTTGACCAGGCTTCCGTCGCCACGGGTCATGGCGATCCGACCGGTGCGGACGACTTCGACGATGTCGAAGGGCCGCATCGCTTCGATGAACGCCTCGATTTTCGATTCCTTGCCGGAAACCTCGATCATGAGCGAATTCTGCGTCACGTCGATGATTTGCGCGCGGAAAATCATCGCCAGTTCCAGCACCTTGCTCCGGCTGTTCGGGTTCGCGATCACCTTGATCAGCATCAGGTCGCGCTCGACATGATCGACGCCGCTGATATTGTCCACTTTGACGACGGTTACGATTTTGTCGAGTTGCTTGACCACCTGTTCGACGACGTTGGCGTCACCGACGACGACGAAGGTCATCCGCGAAATCTGCGGATCCTCCGTTTCGCCGACGGCAAGACTCTCGATATTGTAACCGCGTGAGGCGAGCATCCCGGCAATATGCGACAGGACGCCCGGCACGTTCTGGACAAGCGCTGAAATGATGTGTCGTGTGGCATTCATGGGTTTTTCATCCTGACCGCCTGTACATCCGCCGGGGTCTCAGGAAAAAAGGGCGGGAAAACAGGCGAAAAAACAGGCATTGTAAACGATCGGCCGCTTTCGAGGCGTGTTTCGCGAGGGCGCAAGCCAATGGAGACTGGAAACGCGGTGAAATTGGTTGTTTGATGAAGACCGCTTGTTGCACTCACTCGCCGCAACATCTGTGTAACTATCGGGTTACACATTTCGTTCGCGCGACAAGCGATTGTTCGCGGATACTGTTTCAGGCCGTAGTATCTGGCAGATTCGCGGTATAAGTCGACGCACGACAAGTCGTCGGACCACGGATCGACAGAGAAATGGATCGACAAAAAAACGGGGCGACAAAGAAACGGGGAAGGAATGCTCCCCGGCTCCTGATCGACCCATCGTACCCTCTCCAGGCCGTTCAGGCAAGGGGTTGCGGCCCGCGATCGCGAAATTGTCGAAATATACCGGAAACGCGGTAAAAACGAACATTCGGTCAAGTCCGCCTGCCGCACTCACTCGCTTCCAACCTCTGTTTGTACAATGACCTATACGTTTCGTTCGAGCGGCGGGCGATTGCGCGAGGGAACAGTTTCAGGTCGTTCACAGTATATCAACAGGACCGTTACAGCCCGCACAGACGCTCCAAAACACGTGGTATTGCATGATTTCCATTGGAATACCGACTCGACGCGGCCGATTTAATGAGGTATACTGGAGACGCTTGGCCGTATCTCGTTATTTTTTAGCGCAACCGTTTTTTCATGAACATATCGCGTCGGGTCGTCATTACGGGAATGGGAATCGTTTCGCCCCTGGCCCTCAGTCCGGAGGGGCTTTGGAACGCTCTTTGCAACAGGGAGAGCGGCGTACGCGCGTATGATTTGCCGAATTCCACGTCACTCCCGATCCGTTTTGCCGCCCCTCCGGTCGAAAGTTCCTGCGATGTCGATTCGTTCGGCAATCTGGACGCCTCGCAGAAAAAGGCGATCCGTAAAGGGTTCAAGGTCATGTCCCGTGAGATTCTCATGGCTGTCGCCGCAACCCAGCGGGCCCTCACCGATGCCGGAATCGCCTTCGGTCGGATTCCAGCCCGACGAGTCGGCGTTTCTTTCGGCTGCGATCACATCATGACCACGCCGGACGAACTTTTTGCCGGAGTTCAAGCCTGTTCGGAAAGTGTGTCGGGGCCGGCCGGGACCGTCCGACGATTCGATTTCGACCGCTGGGCCCGACAGGGGTTGCCGAAAATGACGCCTCTTTGGCAATTGAAATACCTGCCCAATATGCCGGCGAGCCATATCGCGATTTACAACGATTTCCAGGGTCCCAACAACTCCATGACGTTACGGGAAGCGTCGATCGGGGCGGTCCTCGGCGAATCGATCAACACCATCCGCCGGGGTCGGGCCGATGTCATGCTCGTCGGAACGACGGGAACCCGGCTTCATCCGTACAAGCTGGCACAAGCGGTTCAGCAGGAAGAACTCGCCCCGCCCGGGGGTGATCCGGCAACCGCCTGTCGGCCGTTCGACCCGACACGCGACGGTACGGTTCTCGGCGAAGGAGCCGGCGCGCTCGTGCTCGAATCCGAGGAACATGCCGATGCGAGGGGGGCGACGATTCTGGCCGAGGTCGTTGCCGGGAGTTACAGCGCGACATTCGACCGAAACGGCGTCGATCGTCGGCGGGACACCATTGTCCGCGTCCTCGAAAATATCCTGGGCTTATGTGAAATCGACGTGAACACTGTCGGCCATATCAACGCTCACGGTCTGGGCGGCATCGGAGCCGATAGCGCGGAAGCGCAGGGAATTCAAGCGGTTTTCGGCGACAGCCCGATTCCGGTNNCGACGACCGCCAAAGGACACTTGGGCAATCTGGGGGCGGGCTCCGGGGCGATCGAACTGATTGCCGGGGTTCAGTCCTTGCGAAACGGCCGGCTTTTTCCGACGTTGAACAATACGGCGGACGATCCGGCCTGCCCGGTTCGCGTGGTTCGTGACGCCGACACGCCAAGCGGGGATTCTTTCATCAAATTGGCCTTCAACCCGCAAGGCCAGGCTTCGGCCCTGTTCGTACGAAAAATCTGAGTCGTTTTTTTTCGCCGCGGCACGTCCAAATGGACGTGTTGGCGGTGTAGTAGGGCGTGTCAACGCGATGGTCTTGCATGGGACGGACAAATCCTCAAAAGCGGACACGAATTGATCCGGCAATCCTTCGAACTCGCACTCCTGCGCGGCGCCGAATGGGCGGCCACGGGCGCGATTCCGGTTCACGAAGACATGCCCGGAACTGAAAAGCCGGCATTTCGCCAATACTGAAAACCATCCAGACGAACGGTTGAGCGCCATGCGACTATTGCTTCCGATTCTCCTGTTGTGTTCCGCGGCGGTGGCCGATGAATCGTCGAATCCGCCGGAAAAACCGGATTACGACAGTCCGACGTTTTATATGCGGACCAACGTTCCCGAGGGAAAAACGAGTCCGCGCGCCTTGGAAACGACGATTGCCCGTTTTACCGGAAAAAACGGACTTACGGTCGATCTGGTCGCGGCCGTCCATGTCGGCGACAAAAAGTATTACGAGCAACTCAACACGCTGTTCAAGGAATACGACGTCGTCCTCTATGAATTGGTGGCCCCCGAAGGAACACGCATCGACCGGGAGGACTACGATCAGCGCAAGGGAAGCAATCCGCTCGGCCTGCTCCAGGGCGGAATGGCCGATGCGCTCGGGTTGGTTCACCAATTGGAACATATCGACTACAAGGCGGAAAATTTCGTTCACGCCGATCTTTCGCCGGAGGAGTTTGCGCGCCGCTTCGGCGAGCGCGGCGATTTTATCCAGATGCTGATTCGCGCCCTATTGCTCGGCATGAAAAAGAGCGAGGATCAGGAGAATTTGAAAAACGACCTGCGTTCGCAAGGACGGGTTCTCGGGGCAATGCTCGCGAAAGATCCGTCGCTTCCCCTTAAACGAACCGTTTCAGCCCTGATGATCGACCAGATACGGGACGGCGCGTGGGTGATCGGCGGCCAAGACGGTTCGGCAATCATTTCCGATCGTAATGCCGCCTGCTTGAAAAAGTTGCGGGCACAAATAGCGTCGGGCAAGAAAAAAATCGCCGTTTTTTACGGGGGCGCCCATTTGCCGGAATTCGCCAGGAGCCTTGAAAAAGAGTTCAAACTGCGCTACGTGAACCAACGTTGGATCGTCGCTTGGGATTTGCGATGACCGTCTTTTTCGGGAATGCGAGCACGGGACGTCTGCCGGAAACGCGATGAAAACGACCATTTGGTCAAGTCCGCCTGCCGTACTCGCGCGCCCCAACTCCATTCCAGGCAATTGCTTAAACGGATCGGTCGGGCGGCAGGCGATTGTTCGCGGGCGGAGTATCATGCCGTCTGGAGTATAGCACGCCGAAACCGGGCGACGGCGAGGCAACCCGGGGCATGTCGCGAGTCGTAAAATTTTGGGCGTCTCATTGACAACATCACGGTAGTCCCATACAATGGCAAGACTTGGATTTCAAATAAATAAAATTTTACTTATTTATACGGCTAATAGAATCTTAGCCTTGGCGAACACTCTGTAACATTTTACTTGTCGGTCTAAACGAGGAGTATTTTCCATGTCTGAAACGGCATCCCGTAAATTTTCCAGGGTTTTGGATATCCTGGAAAAAAACAGCAACGATCCCGCCCGATTGATTCCGATTTTGCAGCAAGTGCAGGACGATTATCGATATTTGCCTGAAGAGGTGCTGACGTTCATCGCGACATCACTGGACCTTCCTCCCGCGCATGTGTATGGAGTCGCCACGTTTTACGCCCATTTCACGCTCGTGCCGAAAGGGAAACACATCCTGAAATTGTGTGACGGAACCGCTTGTCACGTCAGAGGTTCCGAACATATTCTTTCCGCGCTGCATTCCCGTCTCAAGCTCTCCGCGGCGAAACATACGACCGACGACATGCTTTTCACGGTCGAATGTGTTTCCTGCCTCGGAGCCTGCGGACTTGCTCCCGTTCTTGTCGTCGACGACAGGGTCTACAGCAAGGTTACGCCCGAGGCCGCCGTTGAAATCGTCGATAAAATCGTTGCCGAAGAAGGAGGCGTTCCCCCCAAAGCCGCCTCGATTTCGACCCCGAAAAAGGAAGACGCCATCGTATAGGCACCATCGTATGGACACCATCGTATAGGCGGCGGCAATCGCGAAATTTCCCGGGATGTCGCTTCCGGTATTCTTCACCGTATTGACTGCCAACAACTCACCTTCCATGTAAAAAATGCCTGAAACCATGAACGCCCCGAACGCATTGAAATACAACGCCGCCCAGCCGAAAGAGTTCCTGAAGGAATGCGCCGCGCTGTTTCGCGAAAAAACGAAATCGATGAAAAAGCGGATTGTCGTTTGTGCCGGTACCGGATGTGTCGCAAACGGTTCGCTTGACGTTTTCGACGCCCTTGAAAAGAAAATCGCCGCCGACGGGCTGAACGTGCATGTCACGCTCGATTATGAGGGAGAGACTCGTCAAGGCGATTTTCTCCGTATTTCCAAGAGCGGGTGCCAGGGATTTTGCCAGGCGGGCCCCCTGGTCAATATCGGGGATATCCTTTACACCGGCGTCAAGGTCGGGGATGTCGACGAAATCGTCGAAACGACCTTGAAAAACGGCGGCATCGTCGAGCGATTGCTTTATGTCGACAAGCACAACAAAAATCGTAAATGCTTGGGTCAAAAGGAAATACCGTTTTATCAACGCCAAACCCGGGTCAGTCTGAAACCCTGCGGCCTATTCGATCCGGAAGACATCGTCGAGTACGTTGCCCATGACGGATACGAAGCGGCCCGGCGTGCCTGGTGCGAAATGACCCCGGAAACCGTTTGTGAGGAAATCAAGGTTTCGGGCCTTCGCGGCCGCGGCGGCGGCGGTTTTCCGACCGGTCGGAAATGGGAATTGACGCTGAAGGAAAAGAACGACAAAAAATACGTGATCTGCAACGCCGACGAAGGCGACCCGGGCGCCTTCATGGATCGATCCGTAATGGAGGGAAATCCCCACTGCGTTATCGAGGGCATGATGATCGCCGCCCGGGGGATCGATGCGAACGAGGGATACGTCTATGTGCGTCTCGAATATCCGCTCGCCGTCCAACGTGTCCGCAAAGCGGTGGAAGACGCCGTGACGTTCGGCATTCTCGGGGACAACGTCTTTGGCACCGGGCGTTCGTTCCGCCTGCATGTCATGGAAGGCGCCGGTGCGTTCGTCTGCGGCGAGGAAACCGCGTTGATGGCTTCGCTTGAGGGCCAACGTGGAATGCCGCGTCCGAAACCGCCGTTTCCGGCCCAATCCGGTCTTTGGGGAAAGCCGACCGTCATCAACAACGTCGAAACGCTGGCCGCCGTCCCGTATATCATTCTCCAAGGCGCGAAAAAGTACCGCGAAGTCGGGACGGAAGGCTCGCCGGGCACCAAGACGTTCGCACTGACCGGGCATGTCGTCAACACCGGCCTCATCGAAGTCCCTTTCGGGGCGACCCTCCGCGAAATCATTTTCGATATCGGCGGCGGCGTGATCGACGAGAAGGGGGAAATCGCGAACAACGCGTTCAAGGCGGTCCAGATCGGCGGCCCCTCCGGCGGCTGCCTGACCGAGAAACACCTCGATTTGCCGCTCGATTTCGACTCGCTCCGAAGCGTCGGCGCGATGGTCGGTTCCGGCGGGCTTGTCGTGATGAACAAAAGTACCTGCATGGTCCAGATGGCCCGCTTTTTCATGCAATTCACGCAGAACGAATCCTGCGGAAAATGCCTGCTCTGCCGCGAGGGAACCAAACAAATGCTTGCCCTCCTCGACGATGTCATCGAAGGCAACGGAAGCCAGCAGACCCTCGATATCCTGGACCAGGTCGCGACGACCGTGGCGAAGGGTTCGCTCTGCGCCCTCGGCAAAACGGCCCCGAATCCGGTTCTTTCGACGCTCCGCCATTTCCGCCCGGAGGTCGAAGCCCATATTTTCCAGAAGAAATGCCCGTCGAACCAGTGCAAAGCCTTGTGCAAGCCCGAAATCCTGGCCGACAAATGTGTCGGTTGTACCGCCTGTGCCCGGAAGTGCCCCGTCGATGCGATCAGCGGCGAACGGAAAAACGTTCACGTCATCGATCAGGATAAGTGCATCAAGTGCGGCGAGTGTGTAAAAGCCTGCAAATTCGGCGCCGTCGTCGGGATTTGACATGCCGATCAACCGTACATGGACAAGCGGGAAAAGATTTGGAACAGACCTGTTTGGAAACCGGCGGGCCCCGTATTGACATTAAAGCCGGAAAGAAGGTGTGCGGAATTGACAGTTGACAGTTGAGAAGTGACAACGGGGGACGCAGGCGGATTTCTTGACAGCGACTCCGTTTAATGCAAGCCCGGCACGAAGCGTGGCGCAGTGACGGGAGACTGCGGTAAATCCCTGTATAAGTCCGGTATACTAAACTTTTTGAAATATAAGCGAGAATTGCCATGATCGACGCCTCCAAAACGCTGAGTATCAATAACATGATCGTCCCGATCGGCGAAGAGCGAAACCTCCTCGAAGTCGCACGCCGTGCCGGGATCGATATTCCGACTTTTTGCTACCATTCCGAACTGAGCATTTACGGAGCCTGCCGGCTTTGCCTGGTCGACGTCGAAGGGCGCGGAATCGTCGCGGCCTGTTCGACCGTCCCGGAACCCGGCATGATCGTCAAAACGCATACGGAAGAGATTCGCAAGATGCGCAAAGTCGCGATCGAGTTGATCCTGGCCAACCACGACCAGAATTGTACGCTTTGTGCCCGGAACACCAATTGCCGCCTGCAAACGCTGGCACGACAGCTCGGCGTCGATACGGTCCGTTTCAAAAGGACGTTCGAACGCCGCCCGGTCGACCGGTCCAGTCTTTCACTCGTTCGCGATCCCAACAAGTGTATCCTTTGCGGCGACTGCGTCCGGGCCTGCGACGAGATTCAAGGCGTCGGCGTCCTCGGGTTCGCGGGCCGTGGAGCGAAATCGTCCGTCGTCCCGGCGTTCGGCAAAAACATCGCCGACGTCGAATGCGTCAACTGCGGCCTTTGCGCCACCGTTTGTCCGGTCGGCGCCCTGGTCCCGCGCGACGATGTCGACGATGTCTGGAAGGAAGTCAACGATCCGCGGAAAACCCTCGTCGTCCAGATCGCCCCGGCCGTCCGTGTCGCTCTGTCCGAGATGTTCGGCGGGCAGTCCGGTACGATCGAAGTGGGCCGCATCATCGCGGCGGCAAAGGCGATCGGCTTCGATCAGGTTTACGACACGAGTTTCGCCGCCGACATGACCGTCGTCGAGGAGGCGACCGAGTTTATCGAACGCAAAAAGAAGGGGGAACGCCTCCCGCAGTTCACATCCTGCTGTCCCGCCTGGATCAAGTATGCCGAGCAATTCCTGGGCGATTTTCTCCCGAACCTGTCAAGCTGCCGCAGTCCGCAACAAATGTTCGGTTCCATCGCCAAAAAACTGCTCCCCGAGAAACTCGGCATCAAACGGGAAGACATCGTCGTCGTCGCCGTGATGCCCTGTACCGCCAAGAAATTCGAGTGCAAACAATCGAAATTCCGGCGTGACGGCCAATGGGACGTCGATTACGTGCTGACGACGCAGGAACTGGCCCGGATGATCGAAGAGGCCGGAATCCGGTTCAACGAACTCCAGCCGCAATCGTTCGACATGCCGTTCGGGTTCAAAACGGGGGCCGGGATCATCTTCGGCGCTTCCGGCGGCGTGACCGAGGCCGTTCTCCGTTACGCCGTCGAACAACTCAAGGGCGTGAAACTCGATTCCTTCGAATTTCACGAGGTCAGGGGGGATGAAAATATCCGGGAGGCCGATTTCAATCTCGACGGTATCGTGCTCCGGCTCTGCGTCGTGCATGGGCTCGCCAATGCACGCAAGGTCGCCGATATGATCCGGAAAGGCGAAAAGCAGTATGACCTGATCGAAGTGATGGCCTGCCCGATGGGCTGCGTCGGCGGCGCCGGTCAACCGGTCGCGAACGATTGGGAGGTACGACGGAACCGCGCCGAGGGGTTGTATAAAGCCGATAAGATGCTCCAACTCCATAAAGCCCAGGACAATCACCTGCTCATGGAGATGTACGACAAGCATCTCAAAGGCGGCGTGGGCGGACATGACGCCCATGAACTTTTGCACACGTCCTACCAGAATCGCAAACGGATTCACGGGTTGACAATGTCGGTAAGCGATGCCGGCAACGAAGCGGGACTGCACATCTCGGTTTGCGTCGGGACGAGTTGCTTCGTCCGCGGCAGCCAGGCGCTCCTTAAACAAATCGTCGATTACATCACCGATAACGGCCTTTCGCACGTCGTTTCAGTCGACGCGACGTTCTGTACGGAAAATTGCGACCGCGGGCCGACGGTTTGTGTCGGGGACAAACTGATTTTCAAGGCAACGATCGACGAGGTGACCAAAACGATGAACGAACAACTCGCGGGCGTCCGAATCTGACATCGGTCGCGTTGGAATGGTGCCTGACGCAGGAGCCGGGAATATCGTTTCCGGCTCTTGCTTTCGTATTGCAAAGGAAGCCTCATCGTATTTCGACCATACGGCGCGCAGGGACGGCCAAGCGGATCGGGCGGATCGGATAGAAACCCTGAAACGTGTACGCGGCATGGGCGGTGGTGTTCGTGGACAAGCGCGGCGGGTTGACATTTCGAAACGGGTTGACATTTCGAAGGGAACACTGATAATGGTGGTGGTTTCGATGTCCAGTCGTCGGCGCGTCGACACCGTGCCGGGCGGCGCTGCCGTCGGCTCGCCGATGCA
>DOMV01000020.1 GCA_003509805.1 Planctomycetaceae bacterium | reverse complement strand
CATGCGGGGCGCCGACTGATTCCATCGACGCCGCGATTTCGCTGGCGGCGACCGTGGCCCCGGCGGACGCCAAAATTCTCGTGGTGAGCGACCGGGCGCCCGAATCGGCGCTTTTGCCGGGCAAAATCGAATGGCGGGCTTTCGGCCAAGCGGTCGGCAATCTCGCAATCGTTCACGCAAGCCGGACATACCAGGGTGAAAAGGACCGCCTGTTGCTTGAAGCGGCCAATAAAAGCAAGCAGCCGCGACGCCTTCAGTTGACGCTGCTCGACGCCCGGGACGGCAAGGTTCTCCGGCAGATGGACGAAATGCTCCAGGCGGGGGAAACATTCCGGGTCCGATCGACCGTTCCCGAGGGAATCGACACGATCGACGTCCGCCTGGCCTCCGATCCGCTTGCTATCGACAACCGCCTGTTGCTTCTCTCCCCTTCGCGCCGGCTTGTCCGGGTTGGGCTCGGATCGCTTGAGACCGGATTACGGCCCAAGGTGCGCCGGGCGGTCGAAGCCTCCGGGATCGCGCGAATCGTTGAAGAATCGCCGGAAATCGTCTTTACCGACGGCTCCGCCGAAGCGGCGGTCGACGCCGCGGGTGTTCCGATCTGGACCGTGCGCTTTTACGTGGGCGGGGCAGGCGACGAGCAGGCTTTCATCGGCCCCTTCGTGTTGGATCGCAGTTCGCCGCTCACGATGGGACTTTCGCTCGACGGGGTCGTCTGGACGGCGACCGAGGACGTACACCTGCCGGGAACGCCGATTATTTCGGCGGGGGACGTTCCGCTGTTGACCGAACAAACGCTTCGAGACGGCGGAAAGGAATACCGGCTCGCTTACCGGGACCGTCTTTCGACTTTTTCGACCCAAGCCGCGTGGCCGGCCCTGATTTGGAACATATTGAAATACCGTGCCGACCAGGCGGGCGGAATGGTCTCACCGAACCTGCGGCTCGGAAACGACGCCGTCTTTATCGCCTCGGCCCGGGACAAATCGATCGAATGGACGGAGCCGGACGGGGTGCGGCGCACGATTCCGGTGCGTGGCGGCCAGGCGTCGATGGAAACACGGCAGTGCGGACTCCATACGGTCAAGGCGTCCTCCGGCGAGTACGCCTTTTCCGTCGGAACACTCTCGACGGAAGAATCGGATCTCACCGGCACGTCGAGCGGAACATTCGGCGGCTGGAACGACGAGGCGACCGTGCGCACCGACTACCGCAGCATCGTCTGGGCACTGCTTCTCGGCGTTCTCACCCTCCTCGCGGCACACCTTGCCCTGGTCCGCAAACGCGGCTGAAACGCTTTCTTTCCGGCCGTTATCCCCAAAACGCCCTATTTGCCTATCCCTTCATTTCCATGGTAACACGCGTCGTTTTCCCCCTTTTCTTCCTTTTTTCCGGAATGGCGGTTTTTGCCGAAGATGAAACGTCGACGGCGGATCGGGCGATGCTGGTCGAGCTGGTGCTGCCGATCAACGGGAAAACGGTCTTGCCGACCATTCGCGCTTTGGACGGGATTGTCGCCGAACTCAAAACCGCCAAAGAAAAGGCGGAACACGCTCTTTCGACGGCGTCGGGCGGGGTGGCATCGGGCGATGTGGCACCCGGGGGGGAGAATGCGCCGGAGCCGGATGAAACGGTGGTATCGATGCCGCCCACGGTCGTTCTCCAATTCACGGTCGAACCCGACCAGGAAGCATACGGCCGCGGCAGCACGTTCGGGGCCTGTTATGAATTGGCCGATCATCTTGCCGGCGAAACCTTTGCCGGGATTCGGACGGTCGCGTTTTTTCCTCAATCGGTTCGCGGCCACGCCTTGTTGCCGGCCTTGGCCTGCGATGAACTGATCGTCGCGGAGGCGGCCCGGATCGGCGAAGCGGGAGTCGACGAGACGACGATCACCCCGACCGTGCGCCAGGGATACCTGGAAATCGCGACACGACACCGGCGTTTTCCTGCCGCGATCGTCGAAAAATTGCTCGATCGGAATGTGGAACTGCTCCGCGTCGAAACCGAGAAGGGAACCCGCTGGAGCACGCCGGGCGAGATCGAATCCCTGCGCAAAACGGAATCGTTCGCCTCGGAACCGGAAACCGTCCTCGCGGCCGG
This sequence comes from Planctomycetaceae bacterium, assembly GCA_003509805.1. Classification (GTDB taxonomy): domain Bacteria; phylum Planctomycetota; class Planctomycetia; order Pirellulales; family Thermoguttaceae; genus UBA8133. The sequence goes on along the minus strand of DOMV01000020.1, from coordinate 2,411 downwards.
TCAACCGGGCTTGTTCAGCGGTAGTGAAGCCCGAAAAAACCGGATGGCCGATTTTCTTGCCGATGATCTTCCCGGCCTGGCGCGCGGCCTCGGGTTGCGGCCGGACCAGGTACGCCCGGCCTCATTGGTCGGACGGCACGGTCATGCCGTTCGCGTCGATCTCGTCGGTCCGGTCACGGCGGCGAAAACCGGCGAAATCGCGCGTCAAATCAAAGCTGCGATCGACGGCGACCGAACGATGGTCCGACGACAAGGTCCCGGAGACGGCCGGCCCGTCGATTTCATCTGCCTCGTCATCGATTCCGCCGGCGGCAAATTGGAGGAAAGCCTCGCACTTGCTTCCTTCCTCGCCAAGGATATCGATTCCAAAAAAGTCCGGACGGTCGCCTATGTTCCGAACGAGGCCCGGAGTGATGCGGCGCTCATCGCTCTGGCCTGCGATGAAGTCGTGCTCGCCCCGAACGCCGTTCTCGGCGGCGACGGCAACGTCGTGTTCGGAAACGAGGAACTCGACCTGGCCAAACCGACGATCACCGGTTTCTTCGCCCGGGAGTCGGTCCGGGGTTGGTCGTTGCCGCTTGGCATGGTCGATCCGCGCGTCGAAATCCACAAAATGTCCCGTGCCGGACCGCGACCGGTCGTCGATTATTTTTGCGAGGAAGAACGGCGCGAGCAGCCCGACGCGGACCGCTGGATCAAGGGAGACCTGGTCAAAAAAGAGGGCCGGCTTTTCCAGACGGACGGGATCAAAGGCCAATCGATGCGGTTGGTCGACCGGACGGCGACGGATTTCGCCCAATTCAAAACGCTTTACGGCCTGGAAAACGACCCGATGCTTTTGGAACCCGGTTGGGCCGACGTGCTTGTTCGCGCCTTGGCGACCCCCGGCATGGCCATGTTGCTTCTCTTCCTCGGAATCACGGGAATCTGGGGTGAAATGAAAAATCCCGGCATCGGCGTCGGGATCGTCTTGGCCGTCGTCTGTTTCGCCTTGTTTTTCTGGAGCCGGTTTCTCGGCGGAACGGTCGGCTGGCTCGAACTCATGCTGTTCGGCATCGGTTTCGTCTTCCTGGCGATTGAAATTTTCGTGCTTCCCGGTTTCGGCCTCTTCGGGATCACCGGGGTGTTCGCGATCATCGTCTCCGTGGTCCTGGCGAGCCAGACGTTTATCATTCCCCGCAATGCGTACCAGTTGGCCCAAATGCAAAGTTCGCTCCTGATCCTCCTCGTCGCGGGGGTCGGGGTGACGGTGCTCGGCTTCACGGCGGCCAAATACCTGCACGAAGCGAACAAGCCGAAGGACGACGAGCAGGTCGCGGAGTCGGAAAAACTGGCCGATTACGCTCATTTGCTCGGCGCCGTCGGCGTCGCGTTCACGCTTCTCGTTCCGGCGGGAAAAGCCCGGTTCGGCGACGAAATCCTGAGCGTCGTTTCCGACGGCGACGTCGTCGAGCCCGGTTGCGACGTCGAAGTGATCGACGTGCAGGGGTACAGAATCGTCGTCCGCAGGCGTTGAGGTACCGCAAACGGCCTGAAATTGTTCCCGTAAACAATCGCCGGACAATCGCGCGTCGCCCGAACGAAACGCGCAACCCGATATTTACAAGTATCTTATGACGAGCGATCGCGACAAACAATCTTCGCCAAACAACCACTTCCACCGCGTTTCCGGTATGGCACCCGGAATCGCCTGAATCAATTGAGGGAGGGATCCTCGGGCAGCGTGCGGTGCAGGATCGAACCGAGAATCCCGTTGCCGGCGATGTTGAGCGTCTCTTTCCACAAATTGCCCGCATCGCCGAACACCAGGTCGAGCGTCGCGGGAATCAGGTGCCAGGCGCCTTGGGCGATTTCCTCGGCAAGCTGTTTTTGGGCCCACCCGGCATTGCCGACGAAAAAATGGAACGGTTCGAGGTTTTCCTCGATCAGCGACGCGAGATGATCCTTGTCGGTCGAAAAATACAGGCCGGGCAGGATCTCCAGCTCCGCGAATTCTTCCCGGGTGTGCAACGCCATGAGCGGCCCGAACACCGGTCCGCCGACCCGCAAAACCTCGTCCGTCGCGCAGCCCCGTTCGAAAATCGCCTCCCAAAGTTCGCTGATCCGTTTATCGGACTGGCGGTTCAGGATCAGGCCGAGCGTTCCGTCGTCGTCGCCCTGCACCATGAGGACGACGGTCTGCCGAAAGTTCGGGTCCGCCAAATGCGGCGAGGCGATTAAAAGTTGACCTGCATAATTCATGGCGCGTCTCATGCGGTACGATTTCTTTCATTATGAAACCCACTGTACACCGGCCGTACCCGGATGGCAATCGGAAGTACGGGAATTTTCAATCGGCCCGAATCGGTCCGGGACACCGGGTCGATTGATCCGTTTTCCCAAAAAAGAGTTGACTTTCAAGAACGTTCCCT
>DOMV01000147.1:1457-3039 GCA_003509805.1 Planctomycetaceae bacterium | reverse complement strand
CGAAGTATTGCAACTTCCTTATTACGATGCGTTTCTGGTTATGCTTTTTCTGCCTCGGAGTGGCAGTCTCCGGCGTTTTCGCACAAAGCACCGTAAATACAGCCGCTTATGACGATGCCGCCACCTACCGCGACTTTCGGACAGGGGACTTTAGTCTCGAACAAATGCGCAAAAAAANNCGGGGATAGGAGGGATGCTGCCAAGGGTGTTGTTTGTGACACCGACTTTGTAGCACGCGGATACTATCTCAACGATCAGCGGGTGGAGTGGAGTGGCGACGAAGAGACTTTTGGTGTCGAAGGCTCCTTATCCATCAAACTGGCGAAACAAACGGGAAACGGCCTTGTACAGGTTGGCGGTGAATTTTTCTTGAACCAACCGTTTGATGGCAACATCTACGAGGGTACCGATGAACGTCGTTCCTATCTTGCCAATTTCAAACGGGATTATTTCGAAATTTCCCAATTTTATCTTTCCTGGAAAAAGGATTTCTGGGAACTCCGCGCGGGCAAGATTCAGTCGCCTTTCGGTCGTTGTTACCAACCGCTGTTGAGCAACGCCAAATTCGACGCCCCGTTTATCCGAACGGAGGCGATTCTCTGGCGGGAAACCGGTTTCCATTATCATGCCCGGAGCCATATCTTCGAATTCGACGCTGCGTTTGTCAACGGGTGTGAAGATCTGGACACCAACTCATCCAAGGCGGTCGTTTTCAGGGGCGGCATTGCGATGGAGATGTTCCGGCTGGGAATCAGCGCCAAGTTTCACGATGGAATCGGGTCCGAAGAACAAAAAGAGTACAAAAATCATGCGGGGTTCGACGTCATGGTCCGGTTCGGCCGTTGGACATTGTCGGCCGAGGGCATTTACGATGAGTACGGATTCTACCACGAATTTAATCAGGATTCCATTTTTTGGCAACACGACATTTACTACCGCCAGCTCAACTACAAGACGCATGTCCCGATCGCAGGTTACGGATATTACGTCGACCTGAATTATCAGTCGGATGACTGGATGATTGACCTGTGCTACGGTCAATATTTTCCACAAGAGTTAAACCACTTGGAATACCCGCAACACGACATCGTCAATCACCGGGGAATCGTTAAAGCAAGCCGATCTCTGGCTTCATTTTGCGACATTTACGGGGCTTTGATCGTCGAAAACGGCGATTACACGGCCCAGGAAGGCCGTGCTCGAATCGGACTCTGTTATGCCGTAGGAATGACGGCCCGGTTTTAGATCACATCAACCATTGACAGGCCGTGTCGTCGTCCCGGTTGGTCGCTCGCGGAGTATCAAGCCTGTGCCGGAGCCCGGCTTCGGCCGAGTGCCCGCTGTCTTACGGATACCGCCCGGGCGACTCGCGCGGGGAAAAATCGGAGCGAAAAACAATTTTTTCTCTCGTTCCGCTCTTTACAACCGTTCTCTCAACGGCGATAATACGGCGGCAATGCACATTCGCGGGCCGGTTCATGAATCAGGTTCCTGAATCATGACGGCCTGTCCGGTCGTTTTATACCGAAGCCGGTTGAGTCGTTGGTAAGCACAGCCCGCTCGACCGCCCGTTTACCCTCCG
>DOMV01000147.1:180-1436 GCA_003509805.1 Planctomycetaceae bacterium | reverse complement strand
GCTTCGGGAAATTTCAATTGTTTTCAGTATATTCGTCTTCCGCGTATCAGGATACAGGTGGAGTTCATGAGTGACGGTGCGATCAAGATCGATTATATCAACCCGGTTATTACTTCTCTGGAAGACACGTTCGGTACGATGCTCGGTTGCAAGATCGAACGGACCGGTTTGATGTTGATGGAAAACAATCAGGCGCTCCAGCCGGTCAGCGGCATCATCGGCGTCAGCGGCAAAGCCGTCGGGACCATCGTGTTGTCCCTGGCGGCGTCCGTCGCGGTCAAATCGGCCCAGGTGATGCTCATGGACGATTCGCTCAACGAGATCAACGACGATGTCATGGACGCCGTCGGCGAGTTGACCAACATGGTGACCGGAGGGGCAAAGGCCAAACTCGAAAAATTCAGCCTTTCCATGAGCCTGCCGAACGTTCTATGCGGCGACAATTGCCGGTTGCACTTCCCGCAGAACGCCCACCCGATTGCCGTTCCGTTCCAATGTCCGTGGGGGGCGTTGGCTCTCCAGGTCGGTTTTTCATTTCCGACCCTGCGATAATCCGTTATGCCGCAAACGGCCTGAACTACGGCCTGAGACGGTTCCCGCGAACACTCGCTTGTCGCTCGAACGAAACGTGCAACAGGATATCACTTTTGGCTTTTCATGGAAATCTGGCCTGCGATCGATATCCGGGGCGGGCAATGCGTCCGACTTCGGCAAGGGGATTACGCCAGGGAAACGGTTTATGAGGCCGATCCCGTCGCCGTGGCCCTGCGCTGGCGCGAACATGGAGCGCAGCAATTGCATCTCGTCGATCTCGACGGAGCCAAATCGGGGACGACGGTCAATCGGGACGTGATTGCCCGACTTGTTCAAGCGGCCCAAATCCCCTGCGAACTCGGCGGTGGAATCCGTGACGGGGAAACCGTCGGGCAGTATCTGGAACTCGGGCTTTCCCGTCTTGTCATCGGGACGCTTGCGTTGAAGCGCCCCGATTGGTTCCGCGAGATGATTCGCGAATTTCCGGATCGCCTGGTGCTTGGAATCGACGCGCGTGACGGTATGGTGGCGACGGAAGGTTGGCTGGAAACGAGCCAAACGTCGGCCTTGGAACTTGCCCGGCAGTTCGACGGCCTGCCCTTGGCCGCGATCGTCTACACCGATATCGCGACCGACGGGATGATGCAGGGGCCGAATCTCGCGGAAATGCGGCGGATGCGGGATGCGGTTTCCATTCCGGTGATCGCTTCCGGCGGTGTCTC
>DOMV01000147.1:0-174 GCA_003509805.1 Planctomycetaceae bacterium | reverse complement strand
GTATCATCGGCCGCGCTCTCTATGAAGGAACGATCGATTTGCGGAAAATCGGCGGTTGATCCGGTGCGGCTCCGGCATGTCGGCCGACGTGCCGTGCCGAGCGACGCCGGCGGTTTTCATCGCGTTCGATTGTGCGGTCTGAAGACCGATATACCGAAAACCGTTGACATTTCC
>DOMV01000183.1 GCA_003509805.1 Planctomycetaceae bacterium | reverse complement strand
CCTGAAGGTCCGGGCTTACCGGGACTTTTTACCAAAGTCCGGTGCGCCCTCGTTTCGTTTTTTATCTGAAGATCAATATGACGCGATTGCATTTTTCATGGATGTCGGTCCTGGTGTTCGCCGTGCTCGGGGTTTCGTCCGTTCCTGCGCAGAAAGTGCGTGTTTTGCTCAAGGACGGTCGTTTCCTGAACGGTTCGGTGGCCCGGATGTCGGCGATCGACGAAGGCATGGAGATCAAAGGACAATATCGGATCAAGACGATCGTCGTGGTCGACGACGGTTTGCGGAAAACGTTCGTTCCGAGCCACCGGGTCGCCCAAACCGCGGTCGATACGGGGGAACAGCAGCACACGTACAAGATTCCGCAGCGCAATGTCGCCGATTTCGGGACGGCGATCACCCTCCTGGGGGATTACGACACCACCGCCCGATTTGACAAATACGGGCGTCGCATCATCGGCGTGCGGCATCCCGGCGGGGTGGAACCGATGATCCAGGTCATCACGGAGATCAACCCGCGTTACGTCCGGGCGCAAGCGATCAAGTCGGTGTGGGACATGCGAATCGCGACCAACGCCATTCCCCGGGAGGTGTTGTCGCCGATCATCCTGAACCAGTTGGACGATCCGGAGAATCTGGAGGAGCGCAAGGGGCTTGTCCGTTTTTACATCCAGGCGGAACTTTATGAAACGGCGATCGAGGAAATCGATTCCCTTCTCCGGGATTTCGGCGATTCCCCGCGGGTCGTCGAACAGCTTTCGCCGTACCTGGCCCGGGTTCGTTCGCTCGCCGCCGAACGGCTGTTGCGCGAGCTGGAGTCGCGATTCCAGGCCGGGCAGACCGACTTGGTCGAACGACGGCTCAAGGCGTTCGAAACCGAGGATGTGCCCGGAAAAGTCGTCCAGGATGCCCGGCGAATGCTCTCGCGGTACGAGGAGCTCCGCCGCCGCAGGACGACGATTCTTTCCCGGTTCGACGCCCTTCTTGCCGAGGAGAAATTCCCGGACGCGGAGACGCAAGAAAAAGTGCTCCGAATCCGTGCCGAGATGGAAGCCGAGATCAATTTCAACACGATCTCGCGGTTCGCGATGTTCGAACTTCATGCGAACAACCCGAATTACGATCACTCGCAAAAGCTCGCGCTCGCGATCTCCGGTTGGTTTCTCGGTTCGAATATCGAAGTCGATCGTCTTTCGACGGCGGTCGCGCTGCTCGACGTGCGCGAACTGGTCGCCCGGTTCCTCAACGAGACGAATGTCCTGAAACGGCAGGCAATCCTGGAGGATCTCGCGAAACGGGAAGCACGTTCCCCGGCGATTATCGCGAAAATTCTCGCCTACATGAAGCCGCCACGGAATCCGGTGGTCGGACCGCCCGTCACCGGCGGGACGGATGGGGAAAAAAGCGGAAAAGCGGAGGAAAGCGCGTTTCAGTGGAGTTCCGGTTCGGGCTCCGCGAATAAAACGGATGCCGGCGAAACCGCGTCCCCGTCCTTTTCGCCATCATTATCGCCGTCATTATCGCCGCCCGGGCACCCCGGTTTTTACGTGTTGGAACGGGAAGGTTTTCTGCCCGGGGATCCATTGTACAAGTCTTACCGTTACTGTGTTCAACTTCCGCCGGAATACGATCCGAACCGACGTTATCCAGCCGTCGTTTCGCTTCACGGGGCGACCACGACGCCGGAACGGCAGATCGACTGGTGGGCCGGGGAATGGAAGAACGGGGAACGTTTCGGCCAGGCGACGCGGCACGGCTATATCGTGATCGCGCCTTACTGGAACCCGGGAATGCTGCTCGACTACGACTTTTCCGGAATGTCCCACGGGGCCGTGCTGTACACGCTCAAGGACGCCCTTGCCCGATTCAATATCGATACGGACCACGTTTACCTGAGCGGACACGGGATCGGCGGGACGGCCGCCTGGGATATCGGGGCTGCGCACCCGGACCTGTGGGCCGGGGTGATTCCGATCGGGGCCGTCGCGGGCAAGTACATCAACATTTACGCCGAAAACATGCGCAAGTTGCCCTTCTATTACGTCGGGGGCGAACTCGAAGGCGTCAACATGACATCGGCCCTGAAACGCAACGCGCCTGTTTTCAACAAATACCTCGTTCCGACGTCGAATCCGTTCGAGGCGACCGTCGTGCTTTACCGGGGCCGCGGGAGCGAATCGTTTTCCGACGAACTCCTTCGCCTGTTCGATTGGATGAAGCGGCACACGCGCGATCCCGTCCCGAAGGAGTTCAACGTCCGGTCGATGCGGCATTGGGACGATTTTTTCTGGCAGGTCGAACTCGGCGACATGTCGAAAGACCGTAAATTGGCTCCTTGCGTGATCGATCCGATTTACTGGCCGGAAAAGGATTCCGGGATCAACACCCCGAAAAACGTGGTTCGTGTCGAATCGAAGATTCTCCCGGCCGTCAACGCCGTCCGCGTCAAGATCGCTCCCGGCACGGACCCGGTCGGCGGGAATCCGGGAGTCGTCGTCTTCCTGACGCCGGAGATGATCGATTTCGAGGCGAAGGCCGAGATCACGGTCAACGACAGGCCGTATCATCCGGTCAACGGCTTCGTGGAACCGAATATCGAAACGATTCTGGAGGATGCGCGAACCCGGTGCGACCGCCTGCATCCCTTCTGGGTCCGGCTGCTCAAGCGAGGAAGAGAATGACGAAAGGAACGTAGATGAATTGACAGTTGATAATTGACAATGGACAATTTCCGAACACGAGCAATTCAGCCGTCACAGCAAGGAATCCCGCTTGCGTCCTCCCGTTGTCCATTGTCCATTGTCCATTCCGCACGCCGCCTTTCCGGCTTGTATTTCGGACGTTTTCATGCCGTTTGAAGTGTATACATTGCGTCGCGTGTCAGGCGGCCCGTTGTTGAAACCGGTTTTTCGGCAGGCGGATCGCCGCGAGAATCATCTCGGCGGCTTCGACGGCACGCAATGCCTGTCGTCCGGTCACGATCGGCTCGCGCCGCTGGAGGACGGCATTGACGAAATCGTCCAATTCCAGCGCCAAGGCGTCGACGGCGGCGTTTTCGAACTCCTGTACCGAAAAACATTCCTGCATGAACCCGGGAGCCACGGAGGCGATCCGTCGGGCGTCGATCACATGCGGCGAAAAATCCCCGGCGAGAACGTTCCCGCCCGGCCGGATGATTTGCGTCGTTCGCGAACCGAAGTCGATCACGGCGGTCTGTTTCGGCAACGTGATATTCATGCGGCGAACGGATTCCCGGGCGACCCGGGAAGAAAACAACGAGGCAACCGATCCGTTTTCAAACACGAGCCGGGCCTGGACCGTATCTTCATGCCCGAACATCCGGCTCGGATCGACGACGTGAAAGCCGATCGCGTCGACGGAAACGACGGGAGAGGTTTCGACCGAAAGAACCAGGTCGAGATCGTGAATCATCATATCGAGCACGGTCCCGATATCGGTGCTCCGGAACGTGTAGCCGCTCGTGCGAACGGCTTCGAACAGGGCCCGTTCTCCGCAAACGATCTCGTCGGTCACCGTGATGGCCGATTTCCATGCCGGATTGAACCGTTCGACGTGACCGACCTGGAGAATACGGAGATTTTCCCCGGCAGCCGCAACAAGTTCCACGGCTTCACGGCGGGAAACGGCGATCGGTTTTTCCATCAGGACGTGCAGGCCGCGATGGAGGCATTGCATACCGACGGCGTGGTGCGTGACCGTCGGCGTCGCGACGACGACGGCGTCGACTTCCGGGACCATCGCCTCGATGTCCTCAAAAGCCTTGACGCCATGTTTGTGCGCGGCGGCTTCCCGGGAGGATACGACCGGATCGAATACGCCGACCAGTTGCACTTGGGGATGGGCGGCCGCTTTGTCCGCATGAAAGGAGCCGAGGCGACCGCAGCCGATAATTCCGAGTTTGAGCATGGCTGATATTGGGGAGATCGTATTGGGAGACCGTACCGAAAATGCCGGAGGACGCGACGCGACGACCGGTTTGCAATTGCCGTCATTCGATTTACCGCATCGGGTTAGGTCATGTAGCGACCGGGCGGTTTTTTGTTTAGGCGATTTTCTTGAGGAGCCGTTCCTTTTTGAGCAGTAATTCGCTGTTTGCCGGCAAACAGGATTCGTCGATCAGGAGCGTGGCGTTTTCCAATTTGACGACGCATTCGACGTTGAGGGCGTGACCGCTGCGCCGGGCGGTGAAACGGCCGACCCAATCGCACGGCGTGAGCCCGAAATCGCCGATCATATCGAGAATTTTATGGCGGGCACACTCGTTTTCAAAATGGAGATGGTTGTCCATCGGTCCGTTTTTGTCGAAGACCAGCAGGTCGGTCGGACGGACCCGTCGGCAAAGGCCCTGAGCGAGAAGATGATCGGCCTCCCCCTTCGTCAAAAAAGTGCGACAATTCATCAGTTCCCTCTTGAACCGGTCCGGGTTCGTGACGAAACGGTAATTCTGGTTGCCGATCGGATTCGGACCGTCGAATTCGAGCGTGTAGTCGATCGCGTGTACCCCTTCGCCGGTCGGAACCGCTTCGATCCAGGTTTTTTCATCGCCGACCCTGAGTTCCCGGGTAACGATCCGGAGCGGCCGAATACCGGGTTGCGGGGTGATCCCGGCTTCTTCGAGGGCGAGTACGAAGGGCATGCTCGAACCGTCCAGTCCGGGCATTTCCGGCCGATCGACCCGGATTTCGCAGTTGTCGATCTGCAAAGCGCGGATCGCCGCGAGCACGTGTTCGACCATATCGACCCGGGCGCTTCCGCAAACGAGCGATGTCTGCCGCGGTTTCGAATCCCGGTGCGCCGCGAGGGCGGGGATGCGCGGCTCATCCGGCAAATCGGTTCGAACGAAGACGAGACCCGTATCGACCGGGGCCGGCCGGAATTCGACGCGAATGTCTTCACCGGTCCAAAAACCGAACCCTTCGACGACGATTGGTCGGATCAGGGTGTTTTGCAACCGGAGAAGACTTCGCAAACGTGTCCCTCCCTGTTGCATCGTCTCCCTCAAGCCGGCATACGATTCCATCCTGTAGATCGCAGCGTCCATGCATGCACCCGTTGATGAAAAATGATATGGTGATGGTTTCGGGCCGAATCGGGACGGTTAAGGGATTTGCCATCTTTCAGAAAAAGGGCAAGATTTATAATCTTCGGAAATTTTTATACTGGTAGTCTGAACTTTGTTTT
>DOMV01000484.1:7143-7355 GCA_003509805.1 Planctomycetaceae bacterium | reverse complement strand
AAGGAGTTGGTCGGCGAAATGGTCGACCGGAGCGACGAGCACGATTGGGACGAGCAGTTCCGGCTGCTGTTTTCCGGCGATGTCCCGCTGGGCAGCGTGAGCGATATCCTCGCGTCGATGTTCGAGTTCGAAACGATCGAAAAGCAGGCCCTACTCGCCGAGACCGCCGTGGAACGCCGCGCCGTCCGGCTATTGCAGGGACTCGGCGCTCT
>DOMV01000484.1:1327-7115 GCA_003509805.1 Planctomycetaceae bacterium | reverse complement strand
GTATCAGGGGTCAGGTTTCAGGGGGCAGGAATGAGAAAGACCGTTTTCCTGAACCCTGCCCCCCTGATACCTTGGACCTGACACCTGATCCCTCCCATGCACACCATCGACACCGACCGCATCGAGCGGGCCGTTCGTGAAATCCTGTTGGCCGTCGGCGAAGACCCGGACCGGGAAGGTCTCTTGGAGACCCCGGCCCGCGTTGCCCGGATGTACAAGGAATTGTTCGGCGGCCTGCACGTCGATCCGCGAATCCACACCCGCAAGTTTTTCACGGAGTACTACGACGAAATCGTGCTGGTCCGCGACATCGCGTTCAACAGTGTCTGCGAGCACCATCTCATGCCGTTCATGGGCAAGGCGCACATCGGTTATCTCCCGGCGGGAAAGGTGCTCGGCCTGAGCAAGCTCGCCCGGGTCGTCGAGATCGTNNCCCCAGGTCCAGGAACGCATGACGGAACAAATCGCGAACATCCTGATTGAGGAACTGAAGGTGAAAGGCGTCGCGGTCGTGATCGAGGCGGAGCACACCTGTATGACCGTACGGGGTGTCCGCAAGCCGGGCGCGACCTGTGTCACCTCGGCGATCAAGGGCGCGTTCCGCAACAATCCATCGAGCCGTGCGGAAATCCTGGCTCTGATCTACGGTCGGGCCTTTTCGGGAGGGCGTTGATGCCATGGAACGCACCCTGATTACCGGGGCTGCGGGGTTCGTAGCCCGGCACTTCGTGGAATATTTGACCACGGTCGAACCGGGCGGTTGCATCCTGGGCATCGACATCGCCCCCGTTTCGCCATTTACTCGGTCTGGTTGGGACATCGCGTCCGAGCAGGTCGATTTGGTCGATTCGGCAAAGGTTGCCGAACTGGTCGCCGCGTTCCGTCCGACCCGGCTTTTGCACCTCGCTTCGTTCAGCAGCGTTGCCTACAGTTGGGAGCATCCGACCGAGAGTTTGCTGAACAACACGAATATTTTCCTGAATATCATCGAGGGTGTGCGCAAATCGGGCTGCCCCTGCCGCGTGCTTTCCGTCGGTTCCTCGGAAGAGTACGGGAATGTCCCGCCGGAGGAAATGCCGCTGTGCGAGGACCATTCGCTTGCGCCGCTGAGCCCCTACGCGGTTGCCCGGGTTTCCCAGGAAATGCTCTCCAGGATTTACGTCGCGAACTACGGGCTCGACGTCGTGCTCACCCGCTCGTTCAACCATATCGGACCGTACCAAAGCACGCGCTTCGTAATAGCGTCGTTTATCGAACAGATTCTTGCCGGCAAGCGTCGCGGCGAGTATCCCGTCGCAATCCGGACGGGTAATTTGGAAATTGTGCGGGATTTTACCGATGTCCGCGACGTTGTCCGGGCCTACCACCTCCTCTTCGGGAAGGGGCGGCGGGGGGAAGTGTACAACGTCTGTTCCGGGACGGGCCGCACGCTCCGCTCGCTCGTCGAAACCATCGCGAAGCTGCTGGACGTGGATATCCGTATCGACATCGATCCGGCGCGAATTCGACCTTCGGACAACGCGNNTCGACCTTCGTTTCCTCGAACGGCCGGTCTTTCCGGGTTTTGATGATCTGGTTGATCTTCGACATCGGAATCTGGTAATTGCCTTCGGCGCGTACGTCGATTACAACCGTGGGAAAATTCTCCACTTTTCCGCCCATTCCCGTCATCGCGTCACCGGCGGAGGGCGGAGACGGCAGTGTCGAAACCGGCAGCGNNTGGAACCGGTAGGGGGTACACGTTTTCCGCCGCTCCCGAATGAGCGTAATCGACTTGCATCGCCACAAGAGACGACGCCGTGCCAAAGAGGATTACGAATGCGGTAACCGACCGGAGAACCGGAAAAAAGAGCGATTTTCTCATGGTAGACAAAGAGGTTTCGAAGGTCGTTTTGCCGCCCGAAAGGAGGGCAACGCGAGACGATACGAAAAACCCCGGTTTCGATCAAGAGGAAATCCCGCGAATCAGAATGATTTCCCGCGGAATGAGTTCAGGGAAGAACGGCCCAGCCGGGAAATTTCATGGTTTTCAATGGTTTTCGGTGGTTTTCGGTCTATTCGCTCATTCTCAGGCCGTGGTCGTCGATTTCGTACGGCATGATTTCATCGGGACAGACGCTGCCGCGGTGTTTTGAAACGTACAGGGCGCGGTGAAACCTGACCCCGTCGCGAATCTTTCCCATGTAGATGATCGTGTTCGCTCCGGCAAGCAGGTCGCCCTCGTCGAGCGGCTTTTCAATCATCGCGTCGAGCGAGGTTTCCGATGTCGTGTAAAGAACCAGGCACCCGATCTTGTTCCGGTCATACGGGTTCGCGGCGATTGCAGCCTCGTTTTTCCGGTAAAACTGGCGGAACAAGTCCCTCGCCAGCCACTGCGGATCCTTTTGCAGTATCTGGTGATAGACATATTCGAGCAATTCGAACTGGATCGACTCGCCCTGCCGCCGAACCGGTTCGATGCCGTCGACGACGACTCGGCAAACGCCGCGCACGAAATGGGTGAAGAAGAAAGCGATCGTCGTATCGAGATGCTTGGAAAGTTCCGCCTGCCAATCGTGCCACGTATCGAAATCGACGTCCCGTCGGGTCATGCGACATCCTTTTTTCGCGAGGGCCTGGAAATAATCGCCCCATTCGACGGATTGGTCGAAAATCGTATCGTAATCGAGCGTCTTTTCCGATTCCTCGCGGCGCAGAGTCCAACCGGCGATCCGCCTCGCATAAGCGTCATGCCCCTGCGGATCGATCCGTGCAGCCATGTCGAAAATCACGCCCCGGCGTTTTTCCTGCACGAGCCCGGCGTGGGCGAACTGGATTCCGAACTGCGTCTTACCGATCCCGGAAGAGCCGACCAGCACGGCCATCGTCCCCGGCAACAAACCGCCGCCGAGCCGTTCGTCCAAACCGGGTATACCCGTCGATAAACGTGACATGGACGTATACTGGAAACGCGGTGAAAATGAACCTTTGGTCAAGTCTGCCTGCCGCACTCACTCGCCTCTAACTTCTGTTTGCATAATGACATAAACGGATCGTTCGAGCGGCAGGCGATTGCGCGCGGGAAAAAGCATGCCGTAGTTTCAGGCCGTTTACGGTATATTCCTTTTTCCGGTGAACAATCGAAGGCGGCGACGGTCAGCCCATCCAGGCGGGCCGGTCATTCGCCGCGGGCAGCGTGGCGACGTTGACATGGCGAATCGCATCGATTTGAAGCATCGCTTCAACGGCTTCGGCGGGCGGGGCGACGTCCAGTTGCAGGATTCCGAGCGCGTCGCCGCCCGGTTGATCCGTGCTCCGCCCGAGATTCATCGACGCGATGTTGATTCCGAACTTGCCGAAAACGTTGCCGACGTTCCCGATCACGCCGGGGGCGTCCAGGAGGTCGAACAGCAACAGGTTGCCGTCCAAAATGCTTTCGAGCCGGAATCCGTTGACATTGACCAGCCGGGGCATCATATTGCCGAAAAGCGTCCCGGCCAAGGTCGTCGTCTTCCCCTCAGCCGTGATCTCGACGTACATGACCGAGTTGAAATCGCCCTGGTCGCTGCTTTTTTCCTCGACCATTTCGATTCCGCGCTCCTTGAGCATGGAGGCGGCGCTGACGATATTGACGTCCTGCGACATGGCCGCGGTCATCAGCCCGGCGGCAAAGGCCGTCGAAATCAGCGAGGTATCCTTTTTGCCGACATCGCCGCGATACGTCAGTTTGCAGCGGTTTGGCGTCCCGGAACCCAATTGGGCCGCCAACATGCCGAGGCGGTAGGCGACGTTGAGAAAACCGCGAATATTCTTGAGCGTTTCCCCGTCGACCGAGGCGAAATTGACCGCCTGCCGTATCCGGCCGTTGACCAGGTAATCGATCAGCAATTCGACCGCTTCGATCGCGACATTCGTCTGGGCCTCTTCCGTGCTCGCTCCCAAATGCGGCGTACACAGGACATTCTCCTTGCCGAAAAGCGGATGCGACGTGCAGGGTTCCGATTCATACACGTCGAGCGCGACGCCGCCGAGTTTGCCGCTTTCAATACCGGCCACCAGCGTGTCAAGGTCGTAAATCCCGCCCCGGGCACAGTTAATGAGGCGGCATCCTTTTTTGACCAGTTTGAGTTCCGTCTCGCCGAACATGCCCCGGGTCGCATCGTTGAGCGGCGTGTGCACGGTCAAATAATCGATGTGCGGCAACATGTCGTGAAAATGCGCGACCAGCGTGATCCCCATTTCCTCGGCTTTTTGCGGCGTGAAAAACGGATCGAGCGCCAACACCTTCATGTCGAAGGCTTTTGCATAACCGGCGACGACCTGCCCGATGCGGCCCATGCCGACGATACCGAGCGTTTTCCCCGCAAGCTGGGTTCCCGTGAACATTTTCCGGTCCCAACGGCCTTCGATCAGCGACTGGTACGCCGGGTGCGTGCGACGGGAGAGGGCAAGCATGAGCGTGAACGCCTGTTCGGCGGTCGAAACCGTGTTGCCGCCGGGGGTGTTCATCACGATAATCCCCTGCCGGGTCGCCGCCGCGGTATCGATATTATCGACTCCGACTCCGGCCCGGGCAATCGCGCGGAGCCGGGTATTGCCTTCAAGCGATTCCGCCGTAATCTTGACACCGCTCCGGGCGATCGCGCCGTCGAATTGGGTGAGAGCCGCCTTCAGTTCGTCGCCTTTGAGGCCGATCCGCTCTTCATAATCGATTTTCGCGTTTTTCAGAAGGTTGATACCGTCTTCGGAAATAGGGTCAAGCAGCACGATACGCGGCATAGGTCGCTCCTTGCGGGGTAAAAAAGGTCCGGAGAAACGGAAGGTCCCGGGAAACGGGTCGGATGGCCTTCCCTGAAATTGCACATCCCGAAATCACACGTCCTGAAACGACACGGTCGGGAAGCCCGGTTTTATCATGCGGTCGACAGGCGGTCCGAACAGGCAAGCCCGGCGGTTTCGCCGATGGTCACGCTCAACGGTCACGCTCAACGATTTGCATGTACAAAACGGACGCCCCGATTATCTTCCCCGCCCCGTCCCATGTCAAGCCCTGCGAGGCCGTCCGTACGGGGAACAAACAACAAACGTCTTGGACCAGTTGTTTTCGACCTGTTGTTTTCGGATTGTACACCGAGATTATACCGGAAACGCGGCGAAGTCGGTTGTTTGGCAAAGGCTGCTTGTCGCACTCGCTCGCCACAACGTCCTTGTANNGTTCGCGGCAACCGTTTCAGGCCATTCGCGGTATAAAATCAGCGATTATACTGGAGGCAGTTGACATTCCCTGAAGCCGGTTGCGGGCCGCACAGGCACGTTGCACCCCGGTCCGCTCCCGGCTTCGGTAGGTCAGAAGTCCGGCGAGCGCGGGAACGTTTCGACCCAGGGGAGTCCCCAATCGCCGACTTCGGCCATGAACGGATCAGGGTCCATCTGCTCCATGTTAAAGACGCCTCGGCCTCCCCAGGTCCCGGTGAGCAGCATTTTCGCGGCCAGCGCACAGGGCACGCCCGTCGTGTAACTGACCGCCTGCGCACCGGTTTCCCTGAAGCATTCTTCGTGGTCGCAAACGTTGTACAAATAACAGGTTTTGTCCTTGCCGTCTTTCTTGCCGGCGACCCAGACGCCGATACAGGTTTTGCCTTTCGTCCGCGGTCCCAGCGAGGCCGGGTCGGGCAGCAGCACCTTCAGGAACTGGAGCGGAATCACTTCGATGCCGCCGTACATGACCGGGTCGATCCGCGTCATCCCGACGTTCCCGAGAACTTCGAGGTGCGTCAGGTAGGATCGGCCGAAGGTCATCCAGAACCGC
>DOMV01000484.1:0-1322 GCA_003509805.1 Planctomycetaceae bacterium | reverse complement strand
TCCATTTCCTCGTGGTACAGCAGGTACATGTCCTTTTCGCCGATCCCGCCGGGGAAATCGAACGTTTTTTTGACGGAAAGCGGTTCCGTTTCGATCCACTTGCCGTCTTCGTAATACCGTCCTTTGGCCGAAACTTCGCGGATATTGATTTCCGGATTGAAATTCGTCGCAAAGGGATAACCGTGATCCCCGGCGTTGCAGTCGATGATATCGACCGTTTCCATCACGTCGAAATGATGTTTCTTTACGTAGGCCGTGTAAACGTTCGTCTGGCCGGGATCGAATCCGCCGCCGAGCAGGGCGCACAGTCCCGCTTTTTCGAAGCGTTCGTGGTAGGCCCATTGCGGTCCGTAGCAGAATTTCGCCTCGTCCGGATGTTCGTAGTTTGCGGTATCGAGGTAGGGAACCCCCGCTTCGAGGCAGGCATCCATGATGGTCAGGTCCTGGTACGGCAGCGCGACGTGAATCAACAGGTCGGGCTTCACGTCCTTCATGAGGGCGACCAATTCGGGAACCTTGTCGGCATCGACCCGTGCCGTTCGGATTGTCCGGCCGTGCCGCTTTTTGATATCCGCCGCGATCGCGTCGCATTTCGAAACGGTCCGGCTCGCAAGCGTGATCTCGGCGAACGTTTCCGGATGCTGGGCGCACTTGTGCGTAACGACCTGGCCGACCCCGCCGGCCCCGATGATAAGGACTTTTTTCATGCCTGATTTGTGGTTGAGGCTATTTCTTCCCGCGGCCTTTCTTGACGGTATGTTTGACTTTCAGCAGCGCGAGATTCAATTCGATGGTCGTTTCGGTTTCGCTCGATCGCAGGTCTTCATCAAGGATGTCGGCGACGATCTCCCCGCTCCGTTGCAGGATCGATTTTTTTTTCGCGGCATCCTCGACGGTCGCCAATTCCCGGAGCGAGCGACCCAGTTCCCGGAATTTGGCAAACGTTTCGACGATCGCCAAGGTCGTCCGCGTCGCCCGATCGCCTTTCAGGATCGTCGCAAGCATGTATAACCCCTTTTCCGTGAACGCGTTCGGCGATTTCACCTTACCGCCCCTGATTGAAGTCAAAAATTTTGACTTCAATCCGTTCCACTCGACGTCGGTGAGCGCGAGGACGTATCCTTCCGGGAATTTTTGCGGGTTGTTCGCGACGGCTTGGTTGATGTGCTTCGTCGCGACACCGTAAAGGGCGGCGACATCGCTGTCGAGCAGGACCGGCGTTCCGCGAAGTTCCATGACATGTTTTTCAACGCTTGGGATCAGTTCCATACAAATCCAGGCAAAATGGAAAAACGGAAAGCGGCTCGCACCCGGCTTCGGTA
>DOMV01000236.1 GCA_003509805.1 Planctomycetaceae bacterium | reverse complement strand
CAATGGTTCGCCCCAAAAGCCGCGACGGATCGATTGTCCGCTCGACCTGCTCGACGGTGGAATCGTCGATCGCAACGGAACGGTGCTTGCAAGTCCGTTTGCCCTCGATAAAGGCGAAGCGGAAGAGCGGTTTCTCAGCCTGCTTGATGCCGCGACCGAGGAACGGCGCATCATCGTTCCGGGCCGGGTGAACGTCAACGAAGCGTCCCGTAGCGTTCTCGAAGCGATCCCGGGGCTTTCGGAGCAGGCGGTCTCGGCCATTCTCGCACGCCGGGGCCGTTTCGGCGAAACCCGGGACAAACGTTTTCGGCATCCATGCTGGCTGCTCTCCGAGGGCATTCTCGACCGGGAAACATTGCGAACGCTTTGGCCCCGGATTACCACGGGCGGCGATGTTTGGCGTACGCAAATCGTCGCGTTTTACGACGGCAAAGGGCCCGGGAGCCGGCTGGAAGTCGTGCTCGACGGCACGGTAAAGCCGCCCAAACAGGTTTTCCTGAAGGACCTGACCCTGTACGGCATCGGATATCCCGATTCGGTCCTGATGGGCAGGCGCGACGGGTATCAATAGACGGGACCGCGACACAGATGGGACCGCGATGGAATCGGCAGGACGGCAAGAAGCCGTGGAATCAAGAATCCGGGGAATATTGGGCGGACACCTTGTTTTTCGATCGGTTTTGGCCCATAATGGCGGGCAGTCAGTGGCTTTCAGTATAGTACGGAAATGCGCCGCTGGTTTTTTTTCCGCCTTTTTTCGACCACCGTTTACACTTTTGGTTGTTTTCATGGACCTTGCCCAACACATTCGGTCGATTCTGGATTTTCCGGTTCCGGGAATCAATTTTCGGGATATCACGCCGCTGCTGGAAAACCCGACGGCCTTTCGATACGCCGTCGACCAATTGGTTGCCGCGACCCGGTCGTGGGGACCGGTCGACCTGGTTGCCGCACCGGAAGCCCGGGGATTTTGTTTCGCGATTCCGGTCGCCATGCAATGGAACGCCGGTTTTGTCCCGATCCGCAAGCCGGGAAAATTGCCCTATAAAACGCTCTCGAAATCGTACGCATTGGAATACGGCATGAACACGATCCAGATGCACCAGGATGCGATTCAGCCGGGCAAACGGGTCCTGCTGGTCGACGATCTGCTTGCGACCGGGGGAACGATCAACGCCTGTCGGCAACTGATCGAGGAAAACGGCGGCATTTGCGTCGGGGCGGCCTTCGTGATGGAGCTTGCGGGCCTGAAAGGACGTCACCTTCTCGAAACGCCGAACGTGGCGGCGCTCGTTCGTTATGAAGGCGCGTGATCCGGAACCGACATGTCCGGGGTCGGCACCCCTCTGTGTCGACGACCCTTGCGTGGATGCCCCCTGTGTGGATGCCCCCTGTGTGGATGCCCCCTGTGTGGATGCCCGCGGCGCCGGCTGCGGGGAATTTCAATCGTACCCGACAGATATGAGTATACCGTAAACGGCCTGAAACTACGGCATGTTTTTTTCCGCGCACAATCGCCTGCCGCTCGAACGATCCGCTTATGTCATTATGTAAACAGAAGTTAGGACCAAGTGATCGCGGCAGGCAGACTTGACTGAATGTTCGTTTTCATCGCGTTTCCAGTATAGTTCCATGACGACCGTGAACCATTTCGTCGTACTTTTTGTCGCGACTTTCATTTGTGTAAACGATGTTTTCTCTCAATGTCAGGCCACGACGCCTCCCCGTGAGCAGGCGGCCAGTGAGCAGATGGCCCATGAACAGGCGGCCCGTGAGCAGACGGAATGGATCGGGACGTTGATCGCGCCCGATGCCGAGGCGTTCGTGCTCGGAACGGGATACGGGTTTTGTGAAGGGCCAGCCGCGGATCCGGTCGGGAACATTTATTTTTCCGACGGCAAGAAAAACGCGATCCATTTTTATCCCTACGGCCGGGAGGTGCAACTGTTTACCGACCGGACGATCGACGCCAACGGGATGATGTTCGGCCCGCTTGGGGAATCGCATGTTGTCCACGGACCCGAATTGTTTGTCTGCGAAGGAGCCGCCTACCGGGTGAGCGCCTACGATACCCGGACCGGTGAGCGACGCACGATTGCCGAAGGGATCGACGGCGGACGGTTCAACGAACCGAACGATTTGGCGATCGACCGGTTTGGCGGGTTTTATTTTACCGACCCGAATTATCGACATGGCGGGCAGGAAACCGTGCGCAAGGAGGACACGTACTACTGTTCGGCGGAGGGCGTGGTAAGCCGGGTCTCGACCGTCTGTAAAAAACCGAACGGCGTTCTGCTGTCACCCGACGGTTCCCGGCTCTACCTGGCCGACAACGGCGATTCCCGCATTTACGTTTATGATGTCGCCGGACCCGGCAAGCTGGAAAACGAGCGGTCGTGGGCCAAAACGATCGGCGGCCCCGACGGGATGACCTGCGATGCACAGGGCAACCTTTACGTGTGCTGCGGTCCGAAAGGAGTCGAGATTTTCGCGTCCGACGATCCGTCCCGGCGTGCGA
The DNA here is from genome assembly GCA_003509805.1 of Planctomycetaceae bacterium. Lineage (GTDB taxonomy): Bacteria > Planctomycetota > Planctomycetia > Pirellulales > Thermoguttaceae > UBA8133. Next base: position 4,867 of record DOMV01000236.1, on the reverse strand, counting down.
TGCTCGGCCGGGATCGCGGGATCGGCTATGCCTCGAATTGCGTTTTCGGCGGCCCGGACCGGAAGGTTTTGTACATCACCGCGGCCGATGCTTTTCTCGGAATTCAAATGAATGTCGCCGGCATGGTTCCCGTGTGCGCGGTTCCCGCGAACGCCGCTTCCGTGAACAACCGGCTGAACCCTTGACGGTATGCGACGGCCCGGTTTCGATGGGAGCGTTCCCGCATCGGGTTTCCTGAAAACCGTCGGCCGTCGGATCGGTTTGTACATTTTTCCGGATGGAGGTGCCTTATGCCCCCGGAACGACGGGACGCATTCACGTTGATTGAGTTGTTGGTCGTGATTGTCGTTGTCGTCATGTTGTTGGGAATTCTTCTTCCGGCGGTGCAGGCGACCCGGGTCGCGGCTCAAAAAACGCTTTGCACGAGCCGGTTTCGCCAAATCGGAACCGCGATTCACAATTATGAAAGCGTTTCCCGGCAATTTCCGCCTTCGAAAACACAAAGCAAGGATCGCCGGGTCCCGGAGCACAATGTCATCACGTTTTTGCTGCCGTTCCTGGAACAGCAGCACATTTACGACCGGTTCGACTTCAGGCGGCACTGGAGTCTTCCGCCGAACCCCGAAGCCGCGTCGGTTCGATTGCCGGAAATACTTTGCCCGCTCGCGGAGCCGGATCGGGTTTTGGAAACGGACAACGGCTATTTTCGTTACCCTTCCGATTACGCGGCATGTGAGCAGTTTTTCGTACGCAACGACCTGATCGAGGCGGGAATCATCCGGCAACGTTCTTCGTGGTGGAGCATCCTCCTTCCCAGCTTCGAAGGGGTTTCGACGATCGCGTCGGTGACGGACGGTCTTACCAATTCGATGATGCTTTTCGAATGCGCGGGGCGTCCCCGACACTATAAGTCGGGTCGAATCCGGGCTTCCGCTTTTGAATCGCCCGGAGAGCCGATTTCGGGGACCGGTTGGGCGGACGTCGATGCCAATTTCTGGATTCACCGGACATGCGGGCCCGATCAGCGGCAATTTCTCAATTGTAGCAATAATAACGAGCTTTTCAGTTTCCATCCCGAAGGAGCTCCCTTTCTCTACGGCGACGGGACGGTTCGGTTTCATCCGGAATCGATCGACCCGGACGCTTTCGTATCGTTTTTTACCGGTTGTGCGGATGATGCCATCCCTGCTTTACCGTGAAAGCAACAGTTTTGTCCGTTTTGAGCCCCCCAAGTCGATTTGTGTATTAAGATTGTGTTATACCGAGGCGAGGGAAAAACTTTCCCGAACCGGTGGATTGTCGGGGGCATTTGTGCCATAATATAACAAAGAGGGAAGATTCGTCTTTCCGGGAAAATGGGCGATTTATAGACCCGCGGATAAATTTTGATTGGTCGATCCGGCTGTTCCGTCGCGCCGTAGCGTTGAGATACCGCGCCGCCTGCTTCGACTCGCCGCGTCACGGGCGCCGCCGCATTCAATTTTTTTCTTCAGGTCGGTCAGAATAATCGTCGTTTTGGGCGGAATGCGTTTTTCCTTCGGTTTACTCGTTTTTTCTCCTAGACGAAGAGAGGAATACAAACATGTCAAGCACCTTGGACAAGACGTTGCAGGTCGACAAGGATGGAACGTTTACCGATGAATCCGAAGACACCCTAAAAGACATGTATCTTTCGTTCCGGCTGGGCGACGAGGATTATTGTTTGGAAATCCGGCACGTTACGGAAATCGTCGGTATCCAGAAGGTGACCGAGGTTCCCGATATGCCCCATTATGTCCGCGGCGTCGTGAATCTTCGCGGCCAGGTGATCCCGGTGATCGACATGCGGCTGCGGTTCAATATGCCGGGACGCGAATACGATGAGCGGACCTGTATCGTCGTCGTCAGTCTGCGCGGAGGACAAGTCGGTCTCGTCGTCGATACGGTGAACGAGGTGCGCTCCATCGAGGAAGGAAGTGTTTCACCGCCGCCGAAGGGGGGAGGAGCCGAGAGCGCCCAATACATTCGCGGGCTCGGCAAAGTCGGCGACAGTGTCAAGATCATTCTCGACACGAACAAGCTGCTGTTCGAAAACGAACTCTCCGGATTCTAGCGCGATCGCCGTTGAAATTTCACGAAGCCGGGTGTGCGCCGCGCGGACGGTGGACGCCCGGTCCCGGTACGATGAGCTCCGAATCGGGAATCTTATACCGAAGCCGGCTGCGTTTTCCGGTCAAACCGCCTGTTTTTCCGGTAGTCGTTTCCTTCCTTGCCGGCGGCTTTTTCAGGACGCTTGGAACATTGCGAACAGGCGATTTCCCGAAAATTATCGTTTTGCTTCCTACCGAAGGTTTTTCTGATTAAAGTCCTATCATCGGAAGGACCGATCTAACCATAGTCGGGCAGTCTTGCCTGCATCTCCTTGTTGGTCCAGGAAGGACACCCCCGGTCGGTCGAAGTCGCTTCGATGTGAGCGGGCGGGCATGTACGGATGCATGGTCGTCATCGTGCCGCGATTGTTTTGTGCAAACAGTTGTTCTCAAAAAGGTTCGGATTATCCGGACCGGGGGGGCTTGTGCATGAAGTGGCGGCGGGCTCAAGGAAAAGAGTGCAGGGGGAAAGTTCGATTCCGAGCGTTTTCAGGCATGGAGTGTCGGGACAGGGTATCTTGAGACAGGGTATCTGGAGACGGGGTATCTTGGGGACACTGTGCGGGAAGAACCAAGGAAGGGGCGATTATGCTGAAAATAGGTAAAAACATCGGTAAACGAGTTCTCCGGGATATTTTCGAGACGCCGATTGTGTCGCGAAAGCCGCAAGTTTCTCCTTTTCCGATTATTTCCTTATCTTCGGTGAAAAAGATCGCCGATGATTGATCCATCGACGGATCGGAGGGACCCGGTCGGTTCGATGGAACCCGAGCCCAATAAGAAGCGAGAAATCGTAAGCCCTATTCCCAGGTGTCGGACGGGACGGAAAATGAGAGGTCGAAGGATCGGCCCTTTCCGCTTGAACGACAAGGGCGGTGAGAGTTCCCGGCGGAACGGAGAGTCGCCGGAAACGAAGAAGTGTTCAGTGTACGTAATCATTCGGAGAGCCTGCAATGAAGGTTTTTACAACAGGTCAGGTCGCCAAAATCTGTAAAGTGGCGCCGCGAACCGTAAGCAAGTGGTTCGATTCCGGTCGGCTCAAGGGATATCGCATCCCCGGTTCGCAAGACCGACGGATTCCGCGCGAATACTTGATCAAATTCCTGAAGGAGCACGGGATGCCGCTCGGCGATCTCGAAGACGAGACGCTCGCAAAAGTGTTGGTCGTCGCCCAGGATCAGGTTTTGGTCGAGAACATGAAACGCGAACTTCCGTTGGAAAAGTCGTTCCGGGTCGCGGTCGCCGCCAGCGGTTTCGACGCCGGAATTCAAGCGGAGAGTTTTCACCCCGACTGCATCATCGTCGATTTTTCCATCGGCAAAATGGAATCGCTCCAGATTTGCCAGAACTTGCGAAGGAACGGCGAATTTTCGGAAGTGATCCTCATCGCGTTGCTGCCCGACGATGGCAGTTCCATGAACTTCGATCGTTCCAGCATCAATGAAACGTTCAAGAAACCGTTCGATTCGTCCCTTTTGGCGGAACGATTGAGGACGTTGATCGGATCCAAAAAAGAACTCGTATAGACATTTTTCTCCGGCATCCGCGCGGAACCCGTCCGTACGGGACCGTGTGTTCAAGGGATGCCGGAGCGGGTGGCAGGAAGCCGCTCTGCCATGTCGGTTCACCACGGGCGTTCCCCATGCCGTGTCGACCGGCGAAAAACATGAGGTTTTTCGTTCCCATGGCAATTTGACACTTCATGCGTTTTCACCATATCTGGGCTTTTGGGTTCGAGTCGTCGTTCGCGAATGTTTCGGCTTGCGGAGATTCCAAACCGTCGTCGACCTTCCCGGTCGGCGGCGGTTTTTTCCGCGCCCCTCACAACGTCTGCATGTTGTCCTGGTTGACGACGTCGCGGTAGGAACACACACCGAGAATGCCGCGGATATCGACGGTTTTCTTCCCGCGAATCCGGTCGAGGTCCGCCCGGTTGTAATTGGTGAGCCCCCGGGCGATTTCCGTTCCCTTTTCGTCGTACAGGGAAACGATTTCCCCCTGCTCGAAATCGCCGCTGCAACCGACGATCCCCACGGCAAGCAGGCTTTTGTTCCGTTCGACGATCGCCTGGACCGCACCGTCGTCGATGACGAGGATACCGTCCGGCTGGGCGGCGAAACCGATCCACCGTTTCCAGGCGCTCAGCCGCGTATCCTGGACGAGAAATATGGTGCCTTCTTCCTGGGCGTCGAAGATGCGTCCCAACGTTTCCGGCCGGTCGCCGCCGGCGATGATGACGTTGCCGTTGCCTTCGGTGATCATTTTCGCGGCACGGAGCTTGCTGCCCATGCCGCCTTTGCTCCGCTTCGATTTCTTTTCGGCGACCATCGTGAGCAGCTCCGGCGACCATTCTTCCACCATCGGGACCAGTCGGGCCTGCGGATCGGCGGGGTCGCGGTCGTATAAACCGTCGACATCGGTCAGGAGAATCAACAACGGGGCGTCGAACAGCCCGGCGACCAGGGAGGCGAGTTTGTCGTTGTCGCCGAACGTCGTTTTCAATTCCTCGACGCTGACCGTGTCGTTTTCGTTGACGATCGGAATCGCCCCGAAATGGAGCAATGCCCGGAATGTGTTGCGGACATGCAAATACCGGGAACGGTCCGCCAAATCGTCGGCCGTCAGCAGCACCTGGGCGGCTTTCGCCCCGAAACGGTCGAAATAGCGTTCATAGGTCGCGATAAGCCGTCCCTGCCCGACCGCCGCCGCGGCCTGCAAGAGCGGCAGTTCCGTCGGAC
>DOMV01000326.1:5290-6433 GCA_003509805.1 Planctomycetaceae bacterium | reverse complement strand
TTTCACCGCGTTTCCAGTATACACCAGCTTCGGTGGAAAATCGTTTCCTTTTCATGGCGACATCGATTGAGAGGATTTCATGCAAGCCGTTTTCCGAACCGTCGTGTTACTTCACCTGACGCTTCTTTCGTCGCTCACGTCCTCGTTCGCCGAGACGCATGCGATGTTTGAAAACGGCGTCGAATCGCCGCCGGCTTCCCCGATGCTCCGTGCGGTCGACGCCGCTCCCGGTCTTCCGCCCGGGGGAGGGGACAAGATTCTCCTGGACGACGTCAAACAGGAAGACGAGCCGTTGCCCGTACCCGTGGCGATTTTCGAGGGGGCGAAACGCGAGCAATTCGATTTTTTCCTTGAGGAAAACGGCAACTTCGGGGACGTCTTTTCCTTTACCGGCGACGGCGTCCTCAAAATCGCCGGCAAACCTTCCGGGTGGATCGGCACAAAAAAAACGTACAAAAACTTCCGGTTGACGGTCGAATATCGTTGGCCCGAAAACGGGGAGCCGGCGGACGGCGGCATTTTCGTGCGATTGAACGAAAGCCCGGTCGATACCGTCGAACCGGCGAACGACGGCCACTTCCCGTACCGGCTCAAGGCGTTCGAGGTACAGCTCCAATACGGCAATGCGGGAGACCTCATCGGCCACGCGGGCATGAAGTTTTCCGGCGAAAGCGACCGTTACCTGGAAAACCTCGGCCACCGCAGCGGGGAGCTCCGCAGCATCAAGAAATACCAGGGCCATGAAAAGCCCGTCGTGGAAAAAGGACCGGGACAATGGAATTCGCTCAGCGTTTTCTGCTTCGAAGAACTCATCGTCGTCCGCCTCAACGGAAGAATCGTCAACTGGGCCTTTTCCGCAGACCCTGTCCCCGGTAAAATCGGGTTCCTGTCCGAAGGAGGACCGATCGAGTTCCGCAATGCGTTTTTAGTCGAGGAAAAATGAACCGGCGCCGCCCGGTTTCCCCGCGTTCGATTTTCAACCCGAAGACCGACGGCTTTCACTACATCCACCCATCATCACGGACTTTTCTTTTTTCCATGAAACCCGAAGACGTTCTAAACCTGTGTGCGGAAAAGGAAATCAAGGCGATCGACTTCCGGTTCATGGATTTTCCGGGGTTGTGGAAGCATTTCACGATTCCG
>DOMV01000326.1:4865-5245 GCA_003509805.1 Planctomycetaceae bacterium | reverse complement strand
AGCGACATGCTCGTCGTCCCGCAACCGGAAACCTGCATGATCGACCCTTTTTTCAAACTGCCGACCGTCTCGATGATCTGCAATATCCAGGATCCGATCACGCGCGAGGATTACAGCCGCGATCCGAGGAACGTGGCCCGGAAGGCGACCAATTATCTTCGCATGACCGGGATCGGCGACACCTGTCACGTGGGTGCGGAAGCCGAGTTTTACATTTTCGACGAGATGCGGTTCGAACAACGGAGCGATTGCGGTTTCTACCACATCGACGGCATCGAAGGGAGCTGGAATCGCGGTCGCGAGGAATTCCCGAACCTCGCGAATAAAATCCGCCACAAGGAAGGTTATTGTTCGATGCCCCCGGCCGACCAGACGAACGA
>DOMV01000326.1:159-4860 GCA_003509805.1 Planctomycetaceae bacterium | reverse complement strand
ACGCAGCACCATGAAACCGGCGGTTGCGGACAGGCGGAGATCGATCTGCGTTTCAACGAGCTCGTCACCATGGCCGACCATGTCATGACGTTCAAATACCTTGTCAAGAACGTCGCCCGGCGGCACGACAAAGTGGTCACCTTCATGCCGAAACCGCTCTACGACGATGCCGGGAGCGGCATGCACACGCACGTCTCGATCTGGCGCGACGGCCATCCTTTGTTCGCCGGCAGCGGCTACGCGGGCCTGAGCGACACCGCGCTCCATGCGCTCGGCGGCATTCTCAGGCACGCCCCGGCCCTGTGCGCCTTCTGCAACCCGACGACGAACAGCTATAAACGCCTTGTTCCCGGTTTCGAGGCGCCTGTCAACCTGGCCTATTCGCAGCAGAACCGCAGCGCGGCGATCCGGATTCCCATGTACAGCCACAGCCCGAAAGCGAAACGGCTCGAATTTCGTACGCCGGACCCGAGTTGCAATCCCTACCTCGCTTTTTCCGCGATCCTGATGGCGATGATCGATGGTATCCAGAACAAAATCGATCCGGGCGAACCGCTCGACAAGGATATTTACGATTTGGACGCCGAAGAACTCAAAGGGGTTCCGCAAGCGCCGATTTCCCTGGAAGCGGCCTTGGCGGCCCTTCGTCGCNNCGCGACAACGATTTCCTGCTTCGCGGCGACGTGTTCACCGACGACGTGATCGACACCTGGATCTGGTATAAAACCGAGCATGAAGCCGATGCCGTCCGTCTCCGGCCTCATCCGTACGAATTTTGCCTGTATGCCGACATCTGAGCGGTCGGTATACCAATACAGACGGAGCGTTCCCATGTCTCTTGCCATCGCCTTGTCGGGAGGAATCGACAGCGCCGCCGCCGCCTGGCTGCTGCGCCGCGNNGACGGCCGTTTACATGCGACATCCCTACCAGCCGGATGAAAACGATCTTGCGGATGCGCGTCGCGTTGCCGATTTCCTGCGCATCCCGTTTCATGTCATAGACGTCGCCGAACCGTTCGAACGTGTCGTCGCCTATTTCATCGAGGATTACCTTCATGCGAGGACGCCGAATCCGTGTGCCGTATGCAACCGGGCGATCAAATTCGGCGTTCTCATGGATGCGGCCCTGGAAACGGGGGCGACCGGTTTCGCAACGGGACACTATGCACGCATTCCGGCGTCGTCGGATACTCATGACGGTCGGGCAACACCGGCCGTTTACCGTGCCATCGATTCGACGAAGGATCAGTCGTATGTCTTGTTCGGGATAGAGCGGAAGCGACTGGCCGATATCCGGTTTCCCGTCGGATGCTTTACCAAAACGGAAATACGCGAACTGGTCGCGACGGCGAATTTGCCGCTTCCTCCCAAACGGGAAAGCCAGGATGTCTGCTTCATTCCCGACGGAAAGCATGCCGAATTCGTCCGAAACCGCCGGCCCGGCATCGATACGGCCGGCCATTTTGTTTCAACGGAGGGGAAAATTCTCGCCCCACATGACGGTTTCGAACGTTTTACCATCGGTCAGCGAAAGGGTTTCGGCGTCGGTTTCGGGGAACGGATTTTCGTCGTTCGAATCGATCCGGAAACAAAAAACGTCACATTGGGCAATCGCGGCGATCTTGTCGCACGTGAAGTGGTTGCGGAACGTTTTAATTGGCTTTCCGATCCGATTCGGGACCCCCGGAGTCCGGTCCGTGCCGAAGTGAAGATTCGATATCGAACACCGGCCCGACCGGCGACAATCGACATTTGCGGTGAAGACCGCGTCCATATCCGTTTCGACGAACCGGTCGAAGGGGTTGCTCCCGGCCAATGTGCCGTATTGTACGATCAGGAACGACTGTTAGGTGGCGGGTTCATCGCAGGGACGGTTCGCGAAAAGGAATCACCCGATCGCGCGTAATTCAGCCCGGCGCGTCAACACCGTGCCGGGCGGCGCAGATGCCGGTTTTTTCCCCGTTGCGCCGCTTTTCTCACGGGGGCTTGTCTTTGTCTCCCAAGTGTTTGATAATGGTCGGAAATTCTTTGTGATCAAAAAATCGCGAGATCAAAAAATGATGGGCGTTTCTCCCGATTCGATTCGACTGGTTTCCTGGTTTCGACGCCATAACACCTTGTCCGACCCCCGAGAATGCCTGGTCGCCTTCTCCGGAGGCGTCGATAGCGCCGTCGTCGCCAAAGCGGCGGTCGTCGCGCTGGGAGAACGGGCGGTCGCCGTTTGCGCCTACAGCCCGAGTATGCCTCGTTCGCAGCCGCGTGAAATCGCCTTCCTTGCCGAAAAAATCGGGATCGAGCTCATCATGGTCGAGAGCCGCGAGTTCGACGACCCGGCCTATACCGCCAATGATGTGGAACGTTGCTACCATTGTAAAACGATCCGGATGCGGCAAATCCTCGAACTCGGCCGCAAAAAAAAATGCGGTCTGGTCGTCGACGGTTCGAACGGCGATGACGCTTCCGATTATCGCCCCGGAAAGCGGGCCCTGGAAGAATTGGGGGTGATCAGTCCGCTTGCGGAACTCCGGTTTTCCAAGGCGGACGTTCGTGAACTGGCGTTTCAATGGGACCTTCCCGTCCATGACAAGCCCGCCGAACCGTGTTTGAGCACACGAATCCTCTACGGTCTTGAATTGACGCCGGAACGCCTTGACCGGGTCGATCGGGCCGAACAATTTATCCGGTCGCTCCGTTTTTCCCCGTTGCGCGTCCGAATGCATGCCGACGACCATGTCCGTATCGAAGTCGATGAAGAAAAAATCGGGGAAATCGTCGCGCTCAAAGCGCCGATCCTGTCCCACCTGAACGCACTGGGATTCCGCTTTGTTTCCGTCGATCTCGAAGGATTCCGGAGCGGAAAAATGAATCCGCCCGGGAACAACCGGTAATTTTCAACCCGAATCGCAATAAGCCTCCGTAAGCCCTTCGATCATGGCCCCACATTTTATTTTTGAAATGCACCGTGTCACAAAACGATACGGCGACAAAACGGTTCTTTCCAATCTCAGCTTGTCGTTCTATTACGGCGCGAAAATCGGGATCGTCGGCGAAAACGGTTCCGGCAAATCGACGCTCCTCAAAATCATGGCCGGGCTCGACACGGACATCGACGGCGAAACCATGTTGACCAAGGGGATGCGGGTCAAATACGTCGCCCAGGAACCCGTGCTCGCACTCGACGCCACCGTCCGGGAAAACCTCCTCGCGGCCGTCGCGCCGATCCAGGCGAAACTCGACCGGTTCAATGAAATTTCCATGTCGATGGCCGATCCCGGGCAGGCGGACCATTTCGACACGTTGATGGAAGAGATGGGCCAACTCCAGGAGGAAATCGATTTTCTCGGCGGCTGGGAACTCGACCGAATGATCGACATCGCCGCCGACGCCCTCGTGCTGCCGCCGGATGACGCGGTCGTCCGGAAACTCTCGGGCGGGGAGCGCCGCCGCGTCGCCCTCTGCCAGGCGCTGCTGGAAAAGCCCGATCTGCTTCTCCTCGACGAGCCGACGAACCACCTTGACGCCGAAACCGTCCAATGGCTTGAGGAGACGCTCCGCGATTATCCGGGAACGGTAATTATCGTAACACACGACCGTTACTTTCTCGACAACATCACGAAATGGATTCTCGAATTGGAGAATACCCGCGGCATCCCGTTCGAGGGAAATTATTCCTCCTGGCTTGCCGCGAAGGCGGAACAGCTTCGCGTCGCCGAAAAACAGGAGTCGCAACGCCAAAAAACGCTCCAGCGCGAACTTCAATGGATTCAAATGGCGCACAAGGGCCGGTTGCAGCAAAACCAGGCCCGGGTCAACGCCTATGAACAATTGGCTTCCCGCCAAACGCCGGACGACAAATCCGACACGATCATCCAGATTGCCCCGGGCCCGCGATTGGGGGAAAAAGTGCTCGTCTTCAAGGATGTGCAAAAGGGATTTACGATCGCCGGCAACGCCGTCCGTTTGATCGAAAACGGCTCTTTCCAGATTCCCCGGGGAGGAATCGTCGGCGTGATCGGCCCGAACGGGACCGGTAAAACGACGATGTTCCGGATGATTGTCGGCGAGGAACAGCCGGACGGCGGGATCATCGAACTGGGCGACACGGTTCAACCGGCTTACGTCGATCAGCACCGCGACGAGCTCGACGACGATGCGACGATTTTCGAGGAAATCACCGGCGGCGGCGACACCGTCCAACTCGGTTCGATCAAAATGAACAGCCGGGCCTACGTTTCCCGCTTCAATTTTCGCGGAACCCAGCAGCAAAAACGAGTCGGCCAGTGTTCCGGCGGCGAACGCAACCGGATCCATCTCGCCAAGCTGCTCAAGCGCGGCGGCAATTTACTGTTGCTGGACGAACCGACGAACGATCTCGATGTCAACACGATGCGCGTCCTCGAACAGGCGATTATCGACTTTTCCGGTTGCGCGGTCGTCATTTCCCACGACCGTTTCTTCCTCGACCGGATTTGTACGCACCTGCTCGTTTTCGAGGGCAACGGCGTCATCCGCTGGTTTGAGGGCAATTTCGCCGCCTATGAGGAAATGCTCAAAGCGGAGAACCCCGACCGTTTCGCGCGTCGGCGAAGCAAATATCGAAAAGTTCCGTAGCGTTGCCGGGACATACCGCAGAAAAATCGAACGATGCTGATTATCCCTTACGGTACCGATGCGCCGGTTTATACTGAAGGCTGTTGAAAT
>DOMV01000326.1:0-143 GCA_003509805.1 Planctomycetaceae bacterium | reverse complement strand
CTCAACCGGCTTCGGTATATCACCGCCCCATTGCCACGATAGGCTTGATCGCGTTTTGCACCGGCGTCTTCTTTCTTCAACTGGCCTATCCCGACCAGGCGGAGCGGTACATGCGGAAAGTTCCCTTGTGACCGATTAGTGTT
>DOMV01000430.1 GCA_003509805.1 Planctomycetaceae bacterium | reverse complement strand
GCAGAATCAACACTTGGGGCCGTTTCGTTTGCCCTCCCTTGTCTTCAGTTCGGGCAACGGTTCCAGTGACAACGACGGCAGGAAAATCCAATCCTGGTCCGTCCGGTACACCTTTGCCTTGTGGGAGGACGGCACGAGTAACCAGTTGATTTTCGGTGAGAAAAATATTCCCGGGTGGGCATTTTCGACCACGGAAACCGCAGTCACTCAAAACGCCTCCTTTTGGGATTGCGCGATCAATACGACGCACACCAGCGATGAAATCTCCGGGGTCGCCCGTGTGGTGACAAAAGACGCCGGTAAGCCCCATATCAGCCGTTATCCCGGTGAGGTTGCTTACGATGCGAGGCCGACGGCGAATTGGTTCGGGAGTTTTCATCCGGGGATTTGCCAATTCCTGATCGGCGACGGCAGCGTGCGGGCGATTCCCGTGACAACTCCTTTGCCGACGACCTACGCACTGGGGTGCGTGAACGACGGTACGGCGGTTTCCTTACCGTAATGTCGCGCGTTCATTGCCGATGACGGATCGCGTTCCATACCTTCATCCGCTCTTCGCGGGTGAACACGAGCAGGACCGCGACGGGGAAATACGTACAAGCCGCGAGCGTGCCGACTAGGAAGAGACGCGGATAGGCCGGGGCGACCAGATAGTACGTGATGAACATTGGCGGGTAACAGGCGGCGAGGCAACCGGCAAGCGGAAAGAGCAGTGCGCGGCGGTAGGCATGACGGGGAATGCCCAAAACGCGGCACACGAGCAGCGGGAGCCAGATTCCCCGCGTGAAAATCACCGGTACGAGCGCGCCGATGCCGAGTCCGAGGAAGCCGCGGTATTTCAGTCCGAGAGCCGTAAGCACGAACAGGAGCACCGCTTCCACGCCGTTGAGGAGGGAATAGTGGTGGTGGTTCGAGGTTCCGTACAGTAATTCTGTTCCCGGCGACTGCATCCGGTCGAGGCACATCGCGATCACGAGCAGGTAAAGCGTGAGCATGAAATCCACGTTCACGCGGTCCGGGTTCAAGTCGGGGATGCGTTCCCGCTGCAGCGACGGTTTCCCGGCAACCGGAGCCTCTTCCGTTTCTGCGGTCTCCGCCGTTTTTCCCCGCGCGGCGTGTGCATCCGATTTCGCTCCGTAAATCATGATATCCGGTTCCATCCAGCGTTGGATGAACGGATCGCTCCAGGCGATCAGCCCGAAGGAGATGAAGACGGAAATCACGGTCGCGACTTTCATAGAGAAAAACAGGGCGTTCCGCGCCGATTCGTGATCGTTTTGCGCAACGAGCCGGGAAAACAGGGGACTGACCGTGTTCGTGACTTGCGCAACGAGCGCCCCGAGCGCGCCGGTGAGCGTCGTGAGGACCATTTTGTATTGCCCGACGGCCGAGAGATTGAGGAAACCCGCGAGCAGGAAGGTCGGTGCGGCAGTTTTGGCGATGTCCGCAAGCATCGCGGCAAACGAAAAGGTGGTATAGTGGAACACCCGTCGCAGCGCGGCTCGGTCGATTCGGGTGTACGTCATGCGCAGCGCCGGGAAAACACTCCGGGCGGCCCCGTACCAAGCGAAGAAATTCACGCACGCGACCAACAGGCTGCCGAGCGCAAGGGGATAGAGCAGGCTGCCGAACAACGGGAGCAAGGCGTCGGCGTTCATGAGGATCAGGAACGCAACACCCTGCGAGACGAGGAAGAAGCCGGTTTTGACGAGCGCCGAGAGGTCTTGCCGAAGCGCCCCGTTGATCAGGCCGTTGAACGCGCGGAAGGGCAACTCGACCGCGAACTGCGCCCCAAGTATGAGTACGACGACGGCGAAGAGCCGGAAATCGCTCATGTCAACATCGATCCCAAGCAGCGGTACGATGCGCGAGGCGAACGCGATCGTGAGGCAGGAGAGGACGAACACGATCCCCCCGACCAGCGCGAACAAAAAGAATCCCGTATTGAAATACCGGTTGGTCTCCGCGTCGTCCTTGAGGCCGATCGAGGCGGCGATGAAGCGTGAGACCGCCGTGTTGAGGCCGAGTTCGAGCACTGAATACATGCCGACGATTTCCGCGGCGGCCGCCCAGAGTCCGCACTCCCTTGTCCCGAGCGTGCCGACCATGACCGGGCGCAGCAGGAAGATCACCAGGGTCATGAGGAAGTACGATCCGAAGCGGTAACTTGATCCGAGAATCAAACTGCGAAGGATTTTTCGCCCGTCTTGCATGATCTACCGAAACCGATTGAAAATCCCCGAAGCGGCATCCGACACGTCCTGCAACGCGAGAATTCGCCCCGTCAGGGACCCGTGTGGGAACACTGCCGCAGCTTGAAAAACGCAAAAAGCCCCGTTACGGGTCGCATGGTTGTTGTGTGTTCGATGAAAGGAGAACCATTTTCAATCCCCTTAATGCTCGCGGATTGGATCGTCGATCATGCGATCATAGACCGATTTCTCCCGTGACGATGCGGCCGTCACGATGCCCATCAAGGCGCTCGCTTTCGAGAAATCGTCGTCAAGTTTTTCCACCATCGACAGGGCTGTGTCCGTAAAACCTTCGACGGCAAGAGTTCGGATGCAATGGACACGGAAAGAATCGAACGCTTGTTTCAAACCCGGCTCTGCGCCGTTTCCTTGCGGGGAAAGTTTATCCAGGAACGATACGATTTTGAGCAAGATTCCAGATTTCTTCGAGAATCTCCACTTTCCGGGCCTCGGGGAGGTCATCCTTGACACCACTTTCCGCCGCCACTTGCCGAGGAACACTCCCGATTAGCAAGAGAACGATTACCGTCGCCGTGAAGTTTTTTTTTCATGTCGATTACCTTTCCGTGTCGCAATCAGAACCGTCACAGGTCATTTTGTATTTTTCAAACGGCGGCTGCGTCATTGAAGCACCGGGTCCGCTGCCTTTGGACTTACGACATTCAGCTTCGGGGATTTTCAATCGGTTTC
>DOMV01000152.1:250-10004 GCA_003509805.1 Planctomycetaceae bacterium | reverse complement strand
CGACGAATTCACGCGGTCCGGCGTCCGGAGCGATCCGCTCAATTACAACCTGAACGGCCCGGAACAGCAAATCGTCGTCGACCAGGTGCTCGCGAAACAACTCGGGATCGACGTCGCCGCCATGGCCGCCACCGGCCGGGCGATGATCGACGGGCTCGTCGTCGGCGATTTCGACTACGAGGGCGACAACATCGACCTGACGATCATCCGCGATCCGGACATCCCGGTTACGCCCGACGATATTCCGGGACTGCCCGTTTCGATCGTCGATTCCGACGGTCAAAACATGATCGTCCCGCTCGGCCAACTGGTCGATTTCGTCAAAGCGGACGCGTCGCAGCAGATCCGCCGGGTCGAACAGGAACGGGCCATCCGCCTGACCGTCAATTCGCCGCCGGAAGTCGCACTCGAAACGGCGCAGGCCCGCATCATGGAAATCGTCGGGGAATGCCGTCGAGACGGCGGCATGACGCCGGATACCCGGGTCAATTTGACCGGGAACGCCGACAAACTGTCGCAAACCCGGGCGGCCCTGCTTGGCAAATGGGACGGACTCAACGGGCATTCGGTGCTCAACCTGCTGACGAGCCGGTTTTTCCTTTCCCTGCTGATCACCTACCTGCTGATGGCGGCGCTGTTTGAAAGTTTTCTCTATCCGTTCGTCATCATGTTCAGCGTCCCGTTCGCGATCGTCGGCGGCTTCATCGGCCTCGCCCTCATCCGTACCCAGACCCCGGGCCAACAGATGGATACCCTGACGATGCTCGGGTTCATCATCCTGATCGGCATCGTCGTCAACAATGCGATCCTGCTGGTACACCAGACGCTCAACTTCATGAGAGGCTTCGGCGAGTCGGAAGAAGACGTCGTCGAGCCCCTGCCGTTCCGCGAAGCGCTCCGCGAGGCGGTTCGAACACGGATCCGGCCGATTTTCATGACGACGGCGACCAGCGCGATCGGCATGTTGCCCCTCGTGCTTGCCCCGGGGGCGGGAAGCGAACTGTATAAAGGTCTCGGGAGCGTCGTGGTCGGCGGCCTCGCCTGCGCGACGATGTTCACTCTCCTGATCGTCCCGCTCCTGTTCAGTCTCGTCATCGATATCCGGGATGGCTTGGCCCGACTCCGGGGAACGAATGTGGAATCGTGTACTGAAGGCGGTGATACTGAAAACCTTTGAAATTGCCCGAAGCCGACGATTCGGGCTGTGTTTACCAACGACTCAACCGGCTTCGGTCTAAAATTTCACGCAATCAAAAGAAACATGCCAAATGCCGGCCCCAAACGGATTATTAGCCTCACCCGCGCCGTCGCAACCTTGCTCTTGCTTGCCGGGGGGGCGTTGATGGTGGACCTGCCCGTCGCCCGTTGGTGTTTCGAGCACCGCGACTGGGCGACGCCTTGGGACGACTTGTACGAGGTGATCATGCTCTCCGAGATTTTCGGTCATCTCTGGGGCGCTTGCCTCGCCGTTGTCGCCATTTTCGTCCTTGATCCCGAAAAACGACACAAATTATGGCGGTTCATCCTCATCCTTTGCGTGTCGGGAGTCGCACCGAACCTTATCAAACTGCTTTTCATCCGGTATCGCCCCCGTTTTTTTTTCAGCGGCGACTTCCCGGGAGACACGGATACGGTCTTGCAGACGTTCGGTGGTTTTCAGACGCTCAGCGCATGGGACCTGGCCGGTAAATACCTCAGTTTTCCTTCGGGCCATTCCTGTCTCGCCTGCGGCACGGCGGTCGCCCTTACATGGCTTTATCCTCGCGGGAAGTGTTTGTTCGCCGCCCTGGTCGCCCTGGTCATGCTCCAGCGGGTCGTTTGTTCCGCTCATTTTCCGAGCGACACGTTCGCCGGTGCCGCGATCGGCCTGCTGGTCGCCTCGCTTTGCCTGCCGAAAGAAACATCATGAGTACAAGCAGAACTTCCTTCGCATCGTTCGCGGCGTTGACGCATGTCGCGATTGTTCTTACCGCGGCAGCCCTGTTCGTCCGGCCCGCGACGGGACAATCCTCTCCTTTTGCGTCCTCGCCGGATCGCATTCCCGACGTGCAATCGCCCGCAACGCCGTCTTCCACAGCCCAATTACCGGCCCAGCCGGTCTCGGGCCTGCCGTCGTCGCCCGCCCAAACGCCCGCCCAAAATCCTGTGCAAACTCCGGTACAATCACGGAAAATCGAGACGCGAGTGGTCGAACCGTCGCTGAAGGACGATCCGGAGGCGTATCGGAGCGTGTTGACGCCGGGCCATCCCTTTACCGGCCTGTTGGATGTGTCCACGGATACGGACGGTGCGGTCCGCGGCCGGCCGCTTGCGCTTTACGAACTTTTGGGACCGAACCGTTCGCCCCAGCGGCGCCGGGCATTGCTGTACGCTTATTGGGAGCTGGCCGGGCAGATCGCGGAGTACAATGTCTACCTCTCGAAAGAGCAATCGATCCGGGCCTGGCACCAGGATTACGTGCAAAAAGGAAACGCCGCCGACGGATATTACCGCCGACAGATTCCGCTCCTCGAAGCGGCCTCCAAGCTGGCGACGCAGGAACGAACGGCCGCCGCCTTGGCCGTCGCCCGGAAACAATATGCGTTGCTGGTTTTGAGAAATCCGGCCGCCTTGGTTCCAACCGTGCCGGTTCCAGTCGCACCGGTTCCAACTGATTCGGTTCCAGGCGATTCCGTTTCGGGTGCCGGCCCGGTGCAGGGCGATTCCATGGAATTGCCGATTCCGAGCGATTATCCGCTTACCGGGACCTACACCACGCACATCGACGAAATGCGGGTTGTGTCGCAGGAAGCGAGGATGCTCGACCGCCTGCTGACGATCGGGCATCAAACGGTACAAGCCCGGCATGCGGCCGCGATTGCCTCGATGGAATTCCTGACGGCGATCATGAACAACGTCAACGATTCCATGATGCTCAATTCGCTGCTCGCCCTCGACAAATGGGTTGCCGGCCGCAAGGAAATGATCGCGGCGGTCGTCGATTACAACAAGCTGGTTGCCGATTACACGTCCGAAACCGCTCCGGGAACCGTCGGGTTGTACCCGCTTTTGAGGGCCCTGATAAAATTGCCCGATCCGAAGGCGACGTCGGCAGTCCCTCCGGCTGCGACGAACACGTTCGACGTAGGCGATTCGGCGCCCGGTACGTTCCGCCAAGGGACGGAACCCGTCGGAAACGAGGGTGCGCAATCCCTGCCCGATGCCGGAAGAATGCCGCCCTCTTCCTCGCCCGGTGGGCTCGGCGGCGGAACTCCCCCTGCCGATTCCCCGGCACAAGACTGGGAGGCGCCTCCGGGTTTTTAGACCGAGCGCGCTTTTCAGCGTTATGCCGCTTTTGGTTTGCCGCCGCAGGTCGAAACGGGATCGTCGATCGGGTAAAGCCGTATTTCCTCCAGCATCGGGAGCCGGGCTTCCTGCACGGCCGTCATGGAAGGCTCTTTTTTCTTTTTCGCCTTTCCTTTCCTGCCGGCAAGGGGAAGTTCCCCCGTTTGGACGTTTGCCGTTGAAGCGGCGACCACCGGATTCGCGGGGGAAACGACCTTCTTCGGACACCGCTTGAGAAGGACGTGGAACAGGAGATAAAGCTGTTTCCACTCGTTTTGTCCCATAAATCGGTACCGGGCACACCAATAGACCATCATCAGGGCACTGATCCACGATATCCACTCGTAATGCTGCAACACCGAGCAGCATCCCAAGACCACGAAAAACAACTGGACGGTTCCCAGCGTTCCGAGCGCTTCCCAAACGGTGTAGCCCTGTTGCAGGAGCCGGTGGTGGACGTGTCCCGTATCGCCCGACGCGATGTTTTTGCCCGAGATTCCCCGGCGGAGGATCGCCAAAAACGTATCGTAGAACGGCAGGAAAAGGCAAAGGACCGCGGGAGTCAAATAGAGTACGCCGGAAGTCGGGGACATCCGCATGGAAACCGTCGCCAGGATCAGGCCGATACTCATGCTGCCGCAGTCGCCCAGGTATATTTTCGCTTTCGGGAGATTGAACAACAGGAAACCGACAAGCGTGCCGGCCAACGCGACGGTGGCGACAAAGGGAACGTTTTGAAAATGGATCGCCGAAACGAAGGCGATTCCCAGGGCGGAAAGCAGACCGCTTAGCGAAGCCAAACCATCCATGCCGTCGATCAGGTTCATGGCGTTGACGACGGCGAGAAACCAGAAAATGGTGATCGGGTACGCTAAAAAACCCGACGGAATATTGCAATGGAACAACACGACCGTATCGATGGGGCCGACGACGTAAATGGTCGGGAGCACGATCAATACCTGTCCGAGTAGTTTGGTCTTCGGTCGAAAACCGACGCGATCATCGATCATGCCCAAAATGCTCATCATGATGATGCTGCAAAGCATCGCGCCGAGGAGCGTCAGATCGTCGGGAGCGTGCGGAAGAGAAACCACATGAATGCAAGCGGCGATCAGCGCACCGGTTACGGCGATTCCGCCGAGCGCCGGGATCGGTTTTTTCTGGAATTTGCGGATACCGTCGGCCCTGTCGAGAATGCGCATGATCTCCGCGGTCCTGATGGCAAAAGGCGTCAGGAGCAAACTACTTACGAGACCGATAATGAACGCGATTCCGACTTCCATGAAACGGGCGAACTTCTCCCCAAAACAATCCCTTGAACAATTCCGCGAGCTTGACGGCCCTCGATAGAAATTCAACCGGATTCGGCGCAAAAAGATACGCTGACTCAACCCGGTCGGCTCGCATTGGAACTTTTACCAACAAATCGGTTTTCAGGCAAGACGAAAAAGCGGAAATTGCGGTGAATTTACCTGAAAAACGCGGTTATTTTGCCCGATATCGCAATGCAGCCACGAATTGGGGGCCATTTTCAGCCCAGCCTTTCCATTCTATACTGTAGACGGCATGATAATCCTCCCGCGAACAGTCCCGCGCATAACCGCCTGCCGCTCGAACGATCCGTGTAAATACCTACATTAACACAAGTTGAGGACAAGTGAGTGCGGCAGGCAGACTGGACTAAATGTCCGTTTTCATCGCGTTTCCAGCATATCCAAACAGACGGCTCAATAGGCGATTTTGAGAATTTCCTTTCCGGAAAGCCCCGCATCATCCAAAGCACCGGCCGTGTTACGCAATAGCGCGTATAATTTCTTTTTGTCCACGGCTTCGATGCGAACGGAAAGCGAGTTGCTCGCGCGGCATTCACGCAGATAGAGCCAGCCGTCCTCGTTTCGGAGCCGCATGCCGCCTTCCACTTCGAGCGGTTTCGTCTTCCAGCGTTTGGCCAGATGCCGCATGACCGCCTCGATTTCCGAAATCTCCAAGACCAATTCCGGCGTAATCGCAAAACGGGGCGCCCCTGCGCGCCAAGACGTAAAGGACATGCCGGATTCGCGGAGGGTCGCCACCCGATCAAGTATCCAGCAGGCGATGAACAGGGGGTCGGAACTCCCGCGAATACCGCGGAAATAGTAGTACCCTCCGGTTTCGAAACCGAGGCAGGCGCCCGTATTGCGCATCATTTTCCAGAAGGAGGTGCAACCACGCGGAACGGAAAGAAGTTCCACGCCCGATCTTCGTAGACGGTCCAGGATCACTTCACTGCACCCGGCGTCGTGCAGCATCAATTCCCCTTTCATGCAGTCGCCGAAACTGTCGAGAAGAAACCAGGCGGTTTTTTCAGGCTGGAGCGGAATTCCACAACCGTCGATCAGGGTCAGGCGGTTGCCGTCGGCATCGAAGGCGAATCCGATATCGGCCCGGCGTCGATCGACTTCCCACGAGAGCGCTTCAAGTTGTCCCGGAACGGTGCTGCTTGGAATGCGACCACCGAAATCGGGATCCGGTTCGTCGCGGATCGAGGAAACGAGCATGTGGGGGAAAATCGCCTGCAAATACCGTCGCGCTTTTCCGGCCCAACTGCCGTGCATCGGATCGACGACGACCCCGAGCGGCGTCGCGCAGGTGTCAAACCATGTTTCCTGGTACCAGGCGACGTAATCGAACGTGATGTCGAGCGTTCGGACCGAACCCTTGCGCTCCGAACCCTTGCACTCCGAACCGTTGAGATCGGCGTGGTTTCCGGAAACGTCATTCCGGCGGTTCTCCTCTTCCTCGAAAATATGAAACAAGGCGAAATGCCCCGAACAGGGCGGTTGGTTGCCGATCCGCCACCGAAGCCCGTTATATTCGGCCGGCGCGTCATCGCCGGTCACGATGGCACAGGCGTTGGCCGTCGTTCGCGCCATCGCGTAATACACCATCGTGGTCGGAAGCGTTCCCAAATCGACGACTGACGCCCCGGCGGAACAGAGGCCCTGAATCAGCCCGGCCCGAAAACGGGGAGAACTTTCACGGACGTCGGACCCGATAAGGAATTTCCCCCCGGGCGGGATCAGGGAACCGAGCGCCGCGCCCCAACGATGATAATGCCAAGGCGTCAGTTCCGTCAGGGCGTTTCCCAAAATCCGATCCGGTCGATACACGTGTTCCATGGATTTTTCTCGCGGCTTATGCCGGACCGGCCGTTTCGTTCGCCCCGGCCGGCACGGGAGGACGGTATTCCCAACCCCGATGAGGATGGTAAGACCAAAAGGGACTCCAATAATGGTAAACCGATTCCTCGGCAACCTGTTTGTAACCCTGTTTCAGGCAGAGCCCGCAGGTTGCCTCGTTATCGACCTGGGTTATCAGCGAGGCGACGGGAATATTCAGCGAATCGCACCAAAAATCGCATACGTTCAACAGGGCCGTCCCGATTCCCTGGCGGCGGTATTCGTCATGAACGCCAAGCATACCGACCCGGGCTTCCCGCTCCCACTGTCCGCTCCGGAGATTGACACGTTTGGCGTAACGAAGCGTCATCAGACCGAGAATTTTCGATTTGTCCCGCCATGTCCAGATCGAATCCGAGAGGCCGTTGCAAACGGAGTTGTTGATCCACGTCAGGAAGAGCCGTTCATATTGGGGCGAAAGTTCCGGGTCCTTCTTAAAACGGGAGTAACGCCCCGATTTAATGGCGAGTTGCTCCATTTGTTTGGTGCAAATCGGGGAAGTATAAGCCTGTACATGCGGGTCGACCGGTCGGGGCGGCGCCGTAATCGTTTTCTTAAACACGACTTTGCGATCATAGCAGACGCAGGGGGCATCCGGCGTGGGAAGTGTTTCCGGGCCTTGTTCCTCCAGGGCGACGAAGATGAGGCGAAATTGACTCCGATACTGTGATAACGTTTCCTTGAGTTTCCCGGTTTCGAAACCGGAGCATAATTCCAACATGCCGACCGGATACCCGAGAAAGGAAGAATCCCAATCAATTCGCTCAACAACGTATGTCATGACAAACCTGAAAAAACGTGGATGTTAGACAAATGAAAAACGACGTGACCACGCCTCATTATAGACGGCTTTCACCACAATTCCAGCGTTTTTTGAAAAAAACCGCCGTCAAAGCAAAGATATTTTGTCGAATGCCCCATTGTTCGGAAAATCATTAAAACGAGTGTTGTGAGCGGTTTCGCCTCCACGAGTACGCGGCACACCGGACTTAGCTTTGTGTATTTTGTATAGATCGCCGCCGCTTTCCTGTCTTCGCATCCATTTCAGTTTGTTAAAAAAGCAAATTCGACTTGAATTGTTTATTCATCCCGATTTCGTTTTCTTTGTGTGGTCATGTATGCACTCCACGAAAAGAAATCGAGATTTTGGCGGTAGAAACGGTTTAATCCTCAACTGCTAAAGACCACAAGTCCGATACTATCGTCACAGCCGTATGTTTGTCGGCGGAAGGAGCGCCCGTAATGTGGGTATTGCGACCCGGCGACGGCCTTTTGTAACACGCGACACTGAGGTGGGCAAACCATGTCTCTCAAAAGAACAAAATGGATTTTGGCAATCTCGATGGTGGTCCTTGCCCTCATCGTTCCGCGTTCGGTATTTGCGATCAACGGAATGCGACTCTGGACACCCTACGTCGACGTGGAAAAACGCCGGGATCCCGATGGTTTCTTTGCTTCGGTGGAAGCGGTCTACATGACGATCAGCGCGGCTCCGGGAACGGCGGTCGGATTCAGCAACGCCGACGGCGAATTCCGCCGTGTCAACGAAGGAGAACAAATCGTTGATCCGCGCGATACCACGAAATTCCTCAATCCGGGTTCCATCATCAATTCCGACGCTTCCAAGGTTTATTCCGAAGCGTCCGGGGCGATGGGGACGCGGTATGTCTGGACCGGAAACAACGCGCTCATGCAGACGAACTCCCTCCATACGTCGCAATTGGACATTCCGTTCGGCATGGGGACGCGGGTCGAATTCGGCAACATTCGACGGCATCACGGTTGGCAATTCAGTTTTATGGGATTGCCGACCCAGACGGCGAGTATGAACGCCAAAGGCGCCCACATGCTCATGTTCGATCCGGAGACGATTACGCCGTATACCTTTGTCGACGGCGACGTCCAATACAACAAAATGCTGATACCGAATCCGGATGCGGGGACCCACAACCCCGATGCGCCTCTTTACATTCTCTCGCCGCCTTTTGGCGTCGTCGTCGGCGGCACTGGCGGCGGCACGGCGGAAGATGATGATCCTGAAGAGGGTATCAGTGGCAGCCAAAACGTACCCATGAATAAAGTGGGGCATCTTTGGGCTTGGTTCCCGACGAGTTGGACCGAAGGGGAACATGGAATCCTGGCTCCCGCCCCGATCCGGTTCACGTATGCCAAGATGGTCCAAAAGGCGGACCACTGGAGTACGGAATTGATGTATACCTACAGGCTGCATCCGATGCGATGGGGCGGCGTCGAACTGTCCGCGGGATTCCGGTACTGGGAACTCAAGGACACGCTCTCTTTCTACGGTTCCGGAAACACGATCGTCCTGCAACCGGACGATCCGAACACCGTCAATCCCAACGACACCGGCAACAATAATAACAATAACAACAACAATAATAACAATAACAATAATAACAACAATAATAATAACGGCAACAACAACGGCAACCTGGGTATCACCAACGCTTCCGGCGGAATGACCGTTTTGTCCGACACCAGTTTCGATGCCACGGGTTTCAACCAGATTTTCGGCCCCCAGTTCGGAATCCGGCTCAATCGCAAGACATCCCGTTGGACCGGGGTTGCCGAGTGCAAATTTTTCGCCGGGCTCAACAACCAGGAACGGCGCACCTCGGGAATGATCGGTTCGTACCTGATCGATACGAGCAATTTGACACAGACGAACAACGGAGCACAGCAGGGTTCGACGGCGACAAGTACGTCCGGCGTCGCCACGGAACGCGGCGTTTTTCCCTTCATTCCGGTCGGGTTGACGCATTCGACCAACTCGTTCGGGGACCGGGCTTTTTACCGGGTATTTTCTCCCGGCGTCGAATTGCGGCTCAACGCCAATTGGCAATTGACCAAAGCCGTGACGATCCAGGCCGGTTTTACCTCGATGTACATGCACGACGTGGTTCGCGGAGCCCAGGTCAACGATTATTCGTTCCATGAAGACGGACGGATGTTCAATGTCCGCAGGGGCAGTTCCGTCAACTCCGACGTGTTCGTCTACGGTGTGAGCTTCGGTCTCGTGGCGAACCGGTTCTGATCCGGTTGTTTCCAACGAGCGTATATTGGAAACGCGATGAAAACGGACTTTCGGTCACGTCCGCCTGCCGCACTCGCTCGCCTTTAACGTCCGTCCAGACAAGTGCTTAAACGGATTATGCGAGCGGCAGGCGCTTGGTCGCGGAAACCGTTTCAAG
>DOMV01000152.1:0-207 GCA_003509805.1 Planctomycetaceae bacterium | reverse complement strand
GGGACGCAAGCGAATTCCTGATCATGCCGGCTGAATCGCGTGTGTCCTGAAATTCTCATTCTTCCTCTCTCATTTCTCATCGTTCCCCTCTCCCTTCTCCCCTCATCAAAACGCCAGGGCGCCGACCAGTTCCGCGACCGTCTCGACGCCCGCCTCGGCAAGGGCGCCCGGGAGCGCCTCGATCAATCGGACCGTGAGCGACGGATC
>DOMV01000207.1:371-2563 GCA_003509805.1 Planctomycetaceae bacterium | reverse complement strand
CCACATCGATCGATTCGGGATGTCCCATAGTTGCGTGATCGGTTAAAATGGAAATAACGATTTCGGTACGATATGGATTTCTTACGACGGTTGCAGGGACCGCTCCCAAGGCGGTGTCATGTCGCCGACCGGCGCCTGCGGGTAGGGCGTCGTCCGCGTCGCCGGGGGCGTTTGCGGAATGAGCGATTCCCGTTTCGAATAGCCTTTGACCTCGTTGAAAANNGTGCCGGTCGATTCGTCCTTTTTCGCCTTGACGGTGATCAGGAGCGGGATATGATGCAGTTCGCCGGAATCACGAGGCCGCAGGATGCCGACCGCATGGCAGACCGCCGAGAGGTTCGCGCGGGCGATCTCCACGGTTCGCGGCGTCGGATGATTGAGACAGAGCCGGTCCCAGACTTTGCGGTCCTTGTACGGGCCGTCGAGGACGACGTATTCGAGTTCAAGGTAGGCTCCGTCGCCCGCCTTCGTCGGCTTGAGTTCCGATCTTGTGATTTCGACGAGATACTTGTCCGAAGGAAGGGCCTCGAAGGGCACGGCGGGATCGACCTGGGATGCGTCGAAATTGAGTTGAGCCATGAGTTTCTCCGATGAAAACGTTGTTGCTTTTGCGAGATGGAAAAAACGCCGAAAAATCGGCACTATAAAACGTGACGCCGTTCAGCGGCGTCCGTAGAGCGGAAAAAGTTCCTTGTTGTACGGCGGNNATGTCACAGGCCGGTACGCCGTTCAAAAACGCCTGCAAGACGTATTCGACGCGGCGATAGACGGCCCGGCGCGTGTCCTCCTGCCGGTCGCGTTGTCGGATGATGAATTCCCGCAACTCGCGGATGAGGCCGAGGCTCGGATGATCGCCCTGCCCGGTCGTCAACATGCTACAGAATTCCAGGAGCCGCTCGACCGGAATGCTGCCGAAGGCGCGGGCGACGACGCCCATGACGACCGGCGTTCCGACATCGGCGGCCTTGCCGAGCATGTCGACCGTCCAGTCGACGGCGCGAAAATGACGGCGGAGCAGTTCGACGATTTCCTGGGACGATAAATGGTTCTGGTTCTTGCAGAACACCCCGGCGATCATGGCCTTGAGCGTCGAGATGTGCTTCGCCTTGATCGCGTTGCTGCGGATTTCGAGGCGGACGACGTCGAGCGGCGTCCGGCGCTTCCCGCCGTCGACGGCCAGGTGGTTTTCGAGCGGTTCGTTGACGAAGACGAGCATCGGGACCGCGATACCGGCCTCGACGACGGCGAAGAGCCGGTGCTGACCGTCGAGCAGGGTGCCTTTTTCGGAAAACGCGATGCCCTGGTGTGTTCGGCGCCAGCGTCCTTCCCGGATTTGACGCACGTAATCGGCGACGAGGTCGGGCCGCTGGGCGCGGTTGAAGTTGTTCGTCAGGAGCCACTGCCGCGCCGTTTCCGGCGTGACGGTGACGACGTAGGCGTTGGCGAAAGGACGGGCGTTGCGGGGCAAATTGAACATGATCGTACTCCTTGAGTTGGGTAAACGGTGAAAATGCTGAAGGCAACGGTCAGTTTGAATGTTTTTTGTTCAGTTTCGAGAGGATGCGCCGGACGGTTTTCTTGCCGTCGTCGATTTCCATTTGAGCGATCAGGTCCAGGACCAGTTTTTCGCGGTAGGGACGCTCGAACAGGTCGAAGAGGCAGGCGATGAGCCGCTCGGGATCGTTGAGCGGGATGTTCTGCAACTTCACGGTCTGGACGAACTGGGAATCCTTCTCCGGGATCGGTTGCGAAAGCGGCGGGTAGCAGTCGCCGGTCCCGTCCGGGTCGGTGACGTATTCCGGCACGGATTTCACGGCGACCGCTTTTTCCCCGGCCCGGAGCCGGTTGTACTCCTTATTGATCGAAGTGCCTTTTTCGCCCCGACGGAGTTTTTCCTTCGTTTCCTCGTCGGCGTGTGAAGCGATATACTCGGTTCGGCTGACCGTATCGTGCGAAACACCGCCGATTTCGGCCAATTCCTGCCGCGTTTCCTTCGGTTCCGCAGAATTCTGCGGAACCGATTTTGCGTTTTCGCTTTTCCGGTCGCCACCTGCCGCCCTTTGCCGTTCTTTCGCCCTGGCCATAATGACATCCTTGAGCTTCAAGGCCAGTTCGGCGCGATGATAGGCGGTCAGGTTTCGGCGATGCTTCTGATGTTGCCAGGTCCAAAACTTCGCTTCATCAAGGCTGTC
>DOMV01000207.1:0-327 GCA_003509805.1 Planctomycetaceae bacterium | reverse complement strand
AGGGGCGTGAGGCATCCGTGTTCGAGGATGTCCGCTTCGAGACCGGCGAACTCCTCGGCGGAAAGCGGCGGTAACAGGCTTTTCAGTTCTTCGTTGATCGTGAGCGTTTTCATGAGGGTCTCCTTGTTCGTTGTTTTGAAAATGGTATCTCGGGCATCAGGCTTCACTTCGTTCCTGCGATCAGGTCGCGGGCGATCCGATGATTCCCTGACGGAGCGCATCCCAGGAGAGCGGCAGTACATCCGGGAATCCGTAACGATTTTTTGCGACGCCGACCGCCGAGGGCGTGCAGCGCAGGATACGCTGGCCGCCGCTCTTCTCGCCCTT
>DOMV01000169.1 GCA_003509805.1 Planctomycetaceae bacterium | reverse complement strand
GGAGCGGTCTTCCTCCTCGCCGGGGCCGACCTCGGCAGGTCCGCGGACAGCGTCGGGGCGCTTCGTTTTCTCGACAACAAGGCCCAACAGGGCGGTGCGATTTACGCGACGAACAACCTGACGATCCAGGGTAACACGCTTTTCCAGAACAACACCTCGGTCCGCGAGGGCGGTGCCGTTTACATGTACGGCGCCACCCCGGGGACGTTGACCTTCGACCTGACCGACGGCGACATCGCCTTCAAGGGCAACAAAGCCTTTGTCGGGACGGCCGAGGAAACCGACCAGGCGGTCTTCTTGGAGAAAAACACTCAGGTCCGCATCATCGGGCACCGTTATCTTTATTTTGAAGACGGGATTTCCAGCGGCCCGAACAGTTCGAACAACACCTTCGAGCTGAACATCACGCCGAACGCGATCGGAACCATCAGCAACGGTTTCGTCCAGTTTTCCGGCAACAGCGTGCTCAACAGCATCAACGCCGACGGCGTCGGCGGCAAGGACGGCGGTTACGTCGACATCATCTCCGGCCAATTCCGGATCGTCGATACCGTCATCGGCGGCATTGCGTACCGCTCCAGCTTCAGTTCACTCGGCAACAACGCCTACTTCGACGTCCGCCCGGCCGGCAAGATCGCCGGAAGCGGCAACATCGAATCGCAGCTCGGTTTCCGGATCGGCGGCATCCTCGCGCCCGACACGTACGTGTACGCGACGCCGCCCTCCCTCGGCGGTTCGGGACCCCAGTTTGAAATCTCGGACACCAATCCGATTACGGCGGATTATATCGTCGGCAAACTCACCCTGCTGGGCGACGCCACCTTCGGCGACGCCTCGGTCAGCGACGCCAACATAGGAGCGCGGTTCCAGATCGACGTCGATCGAACCGGCGCCCCCAATGCCGACGGTGTTTACAATTCCGACCGGATCGTCGTCAAGGAGAACCGGCTCATGCCGGGCACTTCCGGGAACATTCGCTTCGGGGCGGTGCGCAACAGCGTCGACATCGCCACCTGGGATACGTCGAAGAACGGAAAATACGTGATCGCGACCGCCCAGAACGGGATATTCGGCTCCGACGGTTCGGCCGTGACGAACGACACGATCATGCAATACTTCTTCCCGGTCACCGTCAAGGGAGCCGTGTTGCAGGGCCGCCAGGGGGCTTCGCTCTCCGTCGACCGAAACCTGGTGAACGACAACAACGAGCACGACATCGTTCTCAACACGTCGAACAACGCGAACCTGTACCTCCTGTGGACGGGCATGGTCGGCACGGCCCAGAACGCCAACTGGCAGCAAAGCGACAGCGCGACCGATCCGTTGTCGCCCCCGCTTTACAACTGGGTCAGTACGCGCAGCACGAACCTCGTTGATCTCAACCCCGCCGGCAAGGAGTCGATGTTCTTCAAGAACGGCGATTACATCTACTTCAACGATACCGCCAGGACGGCGGTCCAGTCCGTCAGCCTGAAAGGCGATTGGACCGTCGGCGGCATGGAAATACTCGGCGGAAACTACTCCTTCAACGGCGGTTCGATCACCGGCAGGAAGGACAACGCCTACATCGGCGTCGTGTCGACCGGCAAGCTCCGCATCGACGGAAGCATCGGCAACAGTGCCGATCCGCCGGTCCCGACGATCGTCACCTTCCAGAACGAAAACGATTTCCAGAACGGAACCGAGCTCAGCGGCGGGGCCAACGTGATCGTCCTGAACGACAAGGCGTTCGGCGTCTACGACGGAACCGACGAACGCGGGGTCGTCCGCCTCACGCCGTACCTCGACAACAACGGCGTGGCGATCGGAAACGGCAACGCCACGATCACCACGGGCATGTACGGGATCGAAGCCAGCCTCGTCAACCATTTCGAAATCGGCCGAAACAACACGCTTACCCTCAGTATTCTCGAAGGAACGTTCCTCGTCGACGGCGTCGACACCTCGGGAAGCACGAAATTCAACGGCGGTGCGTTCTTCATCGACGACGGCGCCGCCATCGCCCGGACCGGAACCGGCGAAGCGGTTCCCCGGTACAACCTTCTCCATATCAGGGGGAACAGGGCCGACTACGGCGGGGCGTTTTATGTCGCGAAGAATTTCACGCTCCTCGGCAACACCCTGATCGAAGGCAACTCCGCCGTCTCCAAAGGCGGTGCGATTTACATGATCGGCGATTCCAACTCGCGTTTGACGCTCGACACCGCCAACGGCGACATCGTTTTCCGGAACAACTACCTGGGCGCCGCGACGAACGCCAACTCCATTTACCTCGAACAGAACTCCACGATCGAAGTGACGGGCGGAGGAAACACGTTCCTGGACGACCCGATCAAATCGGGGTCCGGCGGCAACAACAACCTCGTGATGAACGGAACCGGAATCCTCCAGCTTCAGGGGGCCAATGAACTGAACCCCCAAGGGACGTTCGGCGGGAAGGTCGATATCAATTCCGGTCATTTCCGGCTCGCGGGAACCAATGCGTCCCTGCTGGTCGACGGGACGGGCAACGCGCCGGTCTTCACCCTCGGCGACGGGGCCTTTCTCGAAGGCAGCGGAAGGATCACCGTCCAGGGGCGCGGCGGAAGCGCCAACATGACCCGGTTCATCTTGCAGGGAATCCTGTCTCCCGACGGCGACACGCTCACATCCGGGATCAACGGGGCCGTGCCGCACCTGAGTGTCGACGCCGCCGCCAACATCGGTCGACTCGAACTCGTCGGCAACGTCGCGCTCCAAAGCGCGCGATACGACGCCAACATCGGCGACGCCGT
>DOMV01000346.1 GCA_003509805.1 Planctomycetaceae bacterium | reverse complement strand
AGCCGATAGTGACGGACGTAAACAGGGGCCAGGGCGGGCCGGGGCGGAACGATCGTATGGCCGAGCGAGGCGGCAAGGTCATACCCCTCGCCGGACGCACCGGTCTTGGGATAGGATCGCCCTCCCGTCGCCAGCACGACGTTCGTCGCATCATTGGTCTGCGAATAAAAATGGGACGTAGCGAAGCCTGGGGAAGCCGCGGACCCGCGCAGGTGTGGCGCGACCGACGGGTCAACATTGATTTGCGGACCTGAAAATTCCCGGCCGATGACGCTCGAAACGCGAAAGCCGCCGTCGATACGCGTGATTTCCCGGACGGTGATCCCGTATTCCACGGTCACGCCGGCCGTGTCGCAGGCATGAAGCAGTACCCGGAGCACATCCCGGGCCCGGTCGGTTTCGGGAAAGATTTTGTTGTCGGAAAAAACGTTGTTATCGGGAAAGACATTGCCGTCTGGAAAGACGTGGCCGTCGCGAGTCCGCAGGGCCAGACCGCGATCTTCGAAAAAGCGGATCAAATCCGTGTTCGATACCGCCGACAACGCCGGTTTGACGAAACGCGAATGGTCTCCGTAGCGGCTGAAAAATTCACGGATCGGGACCGCGTTCGTGATATTGCATCGGCCGGACCCGCTGAGCAGCAGTTTGCGTCCGGCGCCGGCATTCTTTTCCAGCAGGCGTACCCGCCCCTTCGCGTGGGCCGCACAGGCAAGCCCCGCCATGCCTCCGCCGATAATGAGAAGATCGTCCATGCCCCCATTCTACCGCGACGGCGTGTCTTGACAATCACACCTTGACAATCCGACCTTGACAATCCGATCCGCGAGGCCGATAATACGTTGTTTTCTCACAGGTCACGCACCAAAAAGAGTTCAATAACCCAAGGGCTGCGGCGAAGTACCGCCTACACCCCCGGCTCATTTCAACGACTGATTTTCATGGTACGCATTCTTTCCGGCATCCAACCGACGGGCCGATTTCATTGGGGCAATTATTTCGGGGCGATCCGCCAATACATCGACCTGCAAAACGGTCGGGAAACGGCCTTTTATTTCATCGCGAACCTGCATGCGCTCACGACGATCCGGGACCGGGAACGGATACGTCGCAACGTGCTCGACGCGGCGACCGACCTGCTGGCGTTGGGACTCGATCCCGAGCGGGCGACCCTGTTCGTCCAGTCGGACGTCCCGGAGGTTTCCGAACTGAGCTGGTTGCTCATGACCGTCACGCCGATGGGGCTGCTCGAACGCTGCCATGCCTATAAAGACAAAAAATCCAAAGGACTTCCGGCAGGCACGGGCTTGTTCGCCTATCCCGTTCTGATGGCCGCGGACATTCTCGCTTACGATTCCGATATCGTCCCGGTCGGCGAGGACCAGGTCCAGCAC
Source organism: Planctomycetaceae bacterium (assembly GCA_003509805.1). Classification (GTDB taxonomy): domain Bacteria; phylum Planctomycetota; class Planctomycetia; order Pirellulales; family Thermoguttaceae; genus UBA8133. Next base: position 1,234 of record DOMV01000346.1, on the reverse strand, counting down.
GTCGAAGTGTGCCGCGATATCGCCGGGACGTTCAACCATCATTACGGGGACGTCCTGGTGTTGCCGAAGGCCCAGGTGCTCGAAAGCTCCGCCCGGGTCCCCGGTCTGGACGGCGAGAAAATGTCGAAAAGCTACGGCAACACGATCGGGATTTTCGAGGAACCCAAGGCCCTGAAGAAAAAAATCATGGGCATCAAAACCGATTCGCGGCCGATGGAAGAGCCGAAAGAGCCCGAAACCGACCATCTGTACCAACTTTATTCGTTGTTCGCCGGTCCGGAACAGGTCGCCGAAATGGCCGCCATGTACCGTCGGGGCGGGTTCGGATACGGAACCGTGAAAAAGGAACTGGCCGCCATCGCCGAATCGTTTTTCAGCGAAGCGCATCAGCGCCGCCGGGAGCTCGAAGCAAACCCGCGAATCGTGCAGGATGTGCTCGACCGGGGAGCCGCCACAGCCCGGGAAAAAGCCGGCGTCGTCCTTCGCCGCGTCCAGGACGCCTGCGGTTTGACCCGCTCGGTTTAACCTGTTGGTTGTTGATTTGATCCGTTGATTGAACCCGTTGACAGCGACCGGCTGCGGGGCGATAATGGAGTCCCGTGCCGGTGTACGGTGCATTGACATACAATCAAAATTTCCCGAAAAAAATGCAAATGCGACAAATCGGAATAACGGCGGTCGTCCTGCTCGTTTTGATAACCGNNCCGGGTGCCGGGACGGTTCGGAAAAGATCCCGCCGACCTATCCGGTGACGGTTACGGTAACACAGGACGGCAAACCTTTCGTCGGTATTTCCGTCTTCCTGGACGGGGCGCCAGGGGCCGAGTGGATCACGACCGGAACGACCAACGCGGACGGGCAAGCGGCCTGCGTGACGAAATACCTGTCCTTCGAGCGCCGCGGGGCTCCCGAGGGTGATTTTTCCGTCAGGATCGGCCAGAAAGCCGCCGCCATGCCCGGCGAGCTGACGGATGAGGAGTATTCGAAATTATCCGAGCCGGCCAAAGCAGCCTATTTGAAAAAAATAACGGAGTTCCAGTCGAACAACCTCCTGATCCCGGAAAAGTTGGCCTCGACAAGCGGCACTCCCTTGAAATTGCAGGTCCGGAAGACGGGCGAAAACCGTCTTGATGTCGAATTGTCCGATTACAGGTAAACGCATCGTTTCGGAGGGAAAAATCATGCACGAAAAAAACAAGAAGGCTTTTACGCTCGTCGAACTCCTGGTGGTCAT
>DOMV01000048.1:2527-2700 GCA_003509805.1 Planctomycetaceae bacterium | reverse complement strand
CGGGATGTAGTCCCGTAAGGTCCGCAAGGAAAACAAGCCCCGCACGGGCGTCGTCGCGGCCCCGGAGCGGGAGCCCGGCCCTTGATAGCCCGCCGCCGAAAGCCGCCCGGAAAAGCCTTGTTTTCCCAATGCGTTTCCGGAGGCGATTCCGCCGATCATTCCTCTTTTTCCGC
>DOMV01000048.1:395-2432 GCA_003509805.1 Planctomycetaceae bacterium | reverse complement strand
CGGCTCGAAATAATCGGCGGGAACAGCCAGCCGCTCCATCAATTCTTTTCGTTCCGGTAATGGAGTGCTTGCCAGCCAGAAGTAAGGCTTCGGCCTGATCGCGGCAAACAAACGGTCGACCGCCTCGGCGAAAGTTGCGGGATCGCTCCGTTCCATCTCCGGACTTTCATCTTTCGGAAAACGTCCCTGGTAGGCGGCGATCAGACCCGTCACGGGTCTTTTTGCATTTTGTCAAACTGCGCGGACGCCTTGCGTTGCAAGGCTTGTCGAATTTCGATTCGGAAATTATCGACCGGCTACGATATATCAGTTCACGAATCGCGGTGGTTTCCTCGCCGAATTTTTCGCGTGACCACCTTCGCGTCATCAATTCGCCCCGGACGCTTTCCTGCACGAAATATTCGAGGGCGGCCAGCGCCGACGCGGTGTGAACATTGTCCGGGAGCGGTTCCGCTTCGTCGTCGAGCAGTGAAAAAGCCAGTTTGCGCAGCACGGCGATTTTCGCGGCAGGAGCGAGGTCGTCGAAAAACGGGATGCCGTATTCCACCTTCCTCCGACCGCGCGCCTGCCTGTCCGCTTGGAGCAGCATCATCGTGAGATGAAAGGCGAGAAGCATCCGGAAAGAATGGAAAAGACGAACGGGAGGGGTTGGAGACGAAATCATGGATTTGTTTTTGGTGGGAAGTTACAAGAATCATCCATGAAGTCCATCGCCCGCGTGGTGTGGTTCTATCACGTTCATCGATGAATGCAATCGCATTCTTTCGATATTTTCTGTTTTTGTGCGAATTTGTTGAAAATCTCCGACATTCACCGGCTTTATCGAAAGGAGTCGTATCCGATGCCAAAAACCATGCCAGTTCCCCAAGCCTCCGATCCTGCCCTGGCCGTCTCTTTGCGGGAGATCGACTCGATCCGGCCTTATGAAAAAAATCCGCGATTGAACGACAAGGCGGTCGATCCGGTCGCCGCCAGCCTGAAGGAGTTCGGGTTCCGACAGCCCATCGTGGTCGACGGCGAGGGCGTGATCATTGCCGGACATACCCGGTACAAAGCGGCGCTCAAGCTCGGGTTGAAAAAAGTCCCGGTCCATGTCGCCGTCGATCTTTCGCCGGAACAAGTGAAAGCGTACCGAATCGCGGACAACAAGACGGCGGAACTTTCCGAGTGGGATTTCGACATCCTGCCGATCGAACTGTCGGAATTGAAAGAGACCGGTTTCGACATGGAATTGTTGGCCTTCGGCGACAAGGAACTGACGAAACTGCTCAACCGGAACATCGAGCAGGGCCTGAGCGATCCGGACGAAATCCCGGAGCCGCCGGACGAGCCGGTCACGCAGCCGGGCGATCTCTGGATTCTCGACAACCACCGGCTCCTGTGCGGCGACAGCGCGAAACCGGAGGACGTCGACCGGCTTCTCGACGGAAATATCGTACACATGTTCCACGGCGACCCGCCGTATAATGTCGGCGTGGAATCCCGTAGCAATAATTCCTTCGTCCGTGGGACATGTTCGTTCACGCGCGACGCCGACGTGCCGCTCAAGACGACGCAATTGCGGGCGAAGGACCGGCCCATCGAGAACGACAAGATGTCCGGCGCGGAGTTCGATAAAATACTCGACGGGTGGTTTTCAAATATCGTGCGCGTTTTGGAGCCGGGCCGGGCGGCCTATTTTTGGGGCGGTTATCACAACATCGGCAATTACCCCGCCGCCTTCAAACGCAACGGCCTCCACTTCTCGCAGTGCATCATCTGGAACAAGCTGCACCCGGTGATGAACCGCAAGGATTTTTTGTCCTGTTACGAGTTGTGTTTCTACTGCTGGAAGGAGGGCGCAGCCCACCAATTCTTCGGCCCGGACAACGAGCGCGACCTGTGGGAAGTCAAAAAGCCGAGCAGCAGGGAATCCGTACACTTAACGGAGAAGCCGGTCGAACTGTCCGTCAAGGCGATCACGCTGTCCTCACGGCCCGGCGAGAACGTGCTGGAACTGTTCGGCGGCAGCGGTTCCACGCTCATCGGCTGCGAACA
>DOMV01000048.1:0-306 GCA_003509805.1 Planctomycetaceae bacterium | reverse complement strand
CAACAAACGTAACGATTACCCGGTCTCTCCTTTGAGCGATACGATCCGCTTGGGCGACTGCGGCGCGTTGCTCCGGGAATTGCCCGCAGGCTCCGTCGATCTCGTTTTCACGAGTCCGCCGTACTTCAATGCGAAATCCTACTCGGCATACGAAAGTTACGCATCGTACCTAGCGGACATGCGGCGCATCATCCGGCTTTGCCGCCGCGTGTTGGCCGAGGGTCGCTTTTTCGTCCTGAATTCCTCGCCGGTCCTCGTCGCGCGGCGCCGTCGCGGCGAATCCTCACGCCGCCTGGCGATTCCGTT
>DOMV01000351.1:12675-12924 GCA_003509805.1 Planctomycetaceae bacterium | reverse complement strand
GCGGCGGGCGGTGTCGTTTCCGGTGGGCGGGCGTTCCGGTACGGCGTCGAATCACGGGCGACCGACGTGTACTCACAGCCGGGAGCCTACCGCCCGTCGCGGCACGTGACCGGCTTCGGGAAATTTCAATGGCTTTCAGTAGATATACTGGAAACGCGATAAAAACGAACATTTGGTGAAGACTGCCTGCCGCACTCACTCGCCCCTGACTCCTGTTTGTATAATAACATCAACGGATCGTTCGAGCGG
>DOMV01000351.1:0-12542 GCA_003509805.1 Planctomycetaceae bacterium | reverse complement strand
ACATGATATCGAGCATCGCGTTTTCGACGATCGACCGTAAACCGCGGGCCCCGGTTTTTTTGTCCAGCGCTTTTTTGGCGATCGCGCCGAGCGCGCCGGCGGAAAATTCGACCCGGGCGTCTTCCATGTGGAAGAGACGCTGGTATTGTTTCACCAAGGCGTTTTTCGGCTCGGTCAACACGCGGATCAAGGCTTCCTCGTCCAGCGAAGCGAGCGGGGCGAAGATGGGCAACCGTCCGATCAGTTCCGGAATCAATCCGTATTGGTGGATGTCCTCGGCCGTCACGCAGGACAGGTATTCGGAGGTTTGCCGTTCCCGAATCATCGGGGGCGACGTGACGAAGCCGAGCGATTTTTTGCCGAGCCGTTGACTGATGATGTCTTCGAGACCGACGAAGGTTCCCCCGCAGATGAACAGGATATTCGTGGTATCGACTTGAATGTACTGCTGTTCCGGGTGCTTGCGTCCCCCCTGCGGCGGCACGTTGGCGATCGTTCCTTCAAGCATTTTCAGGAGCGATTGCTGGACACCTTCCCCGGAAACGTCGCGGGTGATCGAGACGTTTTGCGATGTTTTTCCGATCTTGTCGATTTCGTCGATATAAATGATTCCCCGCTGGGCCGCTTCGACGTCGAAATCGGCCGCGTGGAGCAGTTTAAGGATCAGGTTTTCGACGTCTTCGCCGACATATCCGGCCTCGGTCAGGGTGGTCGCATCACCGATCGCGAACGGGACGTCGAGTATCTTGGCCAACGTTTGTGCGAGGAGCGTTTTCCCGGAACCCGTGGGGCCGATCAACAGCACGTTCGACTTGTCGATCACGATGTCGTTTTCGCCCGCACCTTTGTTAATCAACCGCTTGTAGTGATTGTGAACGGCGACCGAGAGAACTCTTTTGGCGTAATCCTGGCCGACGACGTGTTCGGTCAACCTGGCAAAAATTTCGCGGGGGGAAAGAACTTTGTCGAAGGTTTTTTCGCCGCCGCCGCGTCGGCGTCGCTCCTGGCTGAGAATCGATTGGCATAACTCAATGCATTCTCCGCAGATGAAGACATCGCTCGGACCTTCGACCAAGGGGCCGACGTCCCGGTAGCTTTTGCGGCAAAAAGAGCAGAAGGCGTTTTTCTTGTTGGTACCACCACGATGGTCGGATGAGTTGGCGTCACGTCCTGGGGACATTGTCATATCCTTTCACAAATGCCGGTTGAGCTTGTTTTTCTGACGTATCCGTCTGGTGTTGGGGTGTGTCAGTTCAGTCTCTCGATCGGCCTCGTTCTCATCCTTGACGCGGCCCGCGGCATCCATGTCCGATTCAAGCGTCCCCACCCGGTGAGGAGGGGAAAGGAATCGACTTTCCAAAATCGATTCGCACACCAACGACGTTTTGCCTTTTATTCTACCGAATCCGGTTACGTTTTCCGTCCAGCCGCCTGTTTACCGTCTGTCTACCGTCGGGCAACGTTGTGCCCGGTGGGCAGGCTCCTCGAAAGTCGGCTTCGGGAAATTTGATCGATCCGGGAATAAATGTCGACTCGTCGGTCCGACCGCACCTTCGCGCCGCACGGTCGCAATACCGCGCGGCTTCCTTCGTCGCCGCCACGTTCAACATTTGTTCACAGATCAATAACTGTTTTCAGTATGAACGAGTGGAACGAGGAAAACCTCAACACGATCCGGGAACACGAACGTCCCGTCTCGCCGGTTACTACGCGAGAAACCGGACTTTTGTTTGCCCGCTTGAGGAAATTTTCCGATTCTTTCTCGTTTTCGGCAAAACAGGGTTCCTACCGAAGTCGGTTGAATTTTCCGGCCGAACCACCCGTTATACACCGAAGCCGGTTGAGCCGTTGATAAACACAGCCCGCTTAACCGCCTGTTTACTCTCCGAGCAATGTTGTTTCCGGTGGGCAGGCTCCTGAATCGTCGGCTTCGGGAAAGTTCAATGGCCTTCGGTATCCCTGTCTTCAACCATGTCTTCAAAAGCCGTTTCCGGAAGGGCGGGAGGCCGAGTCGCTACTCGTTTTGCGTGGATTCGCCTTTTTTTCACCGTCGTCCGGGAAGAGGGACTTCTCCGACAGTCGTCTCTTTATTATTCGGAATTCACCGACCTCAAGGACACCTTGAGAAGTCATTTCATCGAACTTTTGCGGCATTTAAAGGGGTGAAAATTCCTGTTGTATCGAACTTGCCCGTATTCCCTTTATGACGAAAAAAGCGAGCGGCGTCATCATGCCTATAAACGCTGAACCCAATATGAGTTGAACAACCGGATCAAAAAGCAGGAATGGCATAAAAGGATCGGTTCCCGGCCGATTCCCCTCCATTCTCGATCAGTCTTCGCGGAAAGTCAATTCCTCATACCGATCCTCGTACCGAAGCCGAGGGCCCGTTTTCGCGTGGAACCCCAAAGATTCGGATTTGGCATCGCAATCATTACAACCGTCGATTTCCGGCGTGTCCTGCTCTTGATATCCGGTATAATCCGATATACGGGAAGCAGTTATACTGGAAACCATTGAAATTTCCCGAAGCCGACGATTCGGGAGCCTGTTTTCACGGAGGGTAAACGGACGGGTAAAACGGAAAACGGGGCCGGCTTCGGTATATCTCGAAGAGGGGAACAAATGCGATTCGCGTGTTATACTGAAAACGCGATGAAAACGGACATTCGGTTAATTCTGCCTGCCGTACGCACTTGGCCACAACTTTTGTCAATATAAGTATTTACGCGAATCGTTCGAGTGACGGGCGATTGTACACGGGAGGATTATCATGCCGTTTACGGTATATCGCATGTTCGGATTCCTGGTGATCGGGATGATATCGGGAGCCGTTCCCGGTCTTGTGTCGGCCCAGCAATCGGGACCGATCCAAACATCGTTGCGGCAATTTGGAATTCCTTTTCGCATGGAAATGGACGGCGTGAGCGATCCGCCGAAAATGGTGGAACTGCTCTATTCGAGCGATCAGGGCAATTCGTGGAAAGTTTATGGCAAAACCGGCCCGGAAACGGGTAAAATCGATTTTCGCGCACCCGGTGAAGGAGAGTATTGGTTTGCCTTTCGCACGACCGCGGTGAGCGGCCAGGTACGGCAGCCGAATCTTGCAGGGCCGGTGCTGCGCGTGATCGTGGGAAAAGGAGGCGTGGATGCGGCGTCGAAACGAGCTGCCGCCGACTCTCCCGTCGACGTACGGGAAAAACCCCTGACAAATACGGACCGTTCCACGTTGTTTCCGCCCGACACGGGGAATGCGTCACGAGCAGGGAATTCGTCACGTTTCTCCGATTCGCGATGGACGGCAGCCTCCCATGCCGATCGACATTCCGGTCGCACGACGCGCAACGGTCCCGTGACGCCTCCCAAGCCGCCCCGTTCGGCAAATAAAAGCCGGAAAAGCGACCAGGAGGGAACACCGGAGGAAAAAACGGAGGAAAAAACGGCGACGCTGCCCGATCGCTCGGTCGCGGCAAATACGGCCTTGGCGGATACGACTCCGGCGGGTATGGTTCGTCGTGAAACAAATGATTTTATACCGAAGCCGGTTGCGTTTTCCGAATCGCCGGTCATCTCCGAGGCGCCGTCGTTGGATTCCCTCTTTGTCGACATCGGGAAACTTTACGGTACTCCACCGGGGATGGAACCTCTTTCGTCATCGGAAGATCAGGCAATAACACCGGAACAGCCGCGTAAAACCGGGGGCAGTAAAACCGGGGCCGGTGAAATTGGGGCCGGTGAAATTGGGGCCGGTGAAATTGGGGGCAGTGAAAATGGGGTACGTGCAGTGGACGGGAATGCCGGGGCCGGTTCGCCTTTCGACACGGTTTCTCACGAATCGCAACCCGTTCTAAAAAAGGAAGTTCCGGCGAATAAGCCCTCGTTGGTTTTTGAGCCGCCGGATAAATACGGTACGTCCGTTTCGGCGGAAAAAAACGCGTCCAGCGCAGTGCCGTCCAGCACAGTGCCGTCCAGAACAGTACCGTCCAGAACAGTACCGTCCCAAGTGTCGCCGACGCCCTCCGCGCAGCCGGATTCCCCCCTAAAGCAGCCGGGCGGGGACAAAACATCGTCCGCTCCCGGTGTTTCGCCCGGGATTTCAGAGGTAAAACCGGCCAAACAGCCTGTGCCGGCACTGCCGGGCCGCATTACCAAAATCGAGTTGCGGGGAGAAGATAAAAATCCTCTCAAGAAAAAAGTCGTTGTCCGATGGGCGGTTCCCGGCAAGGACGCCCCGGTGGCAACCCCCGCCGTTTCGATACGTGTGGATATTCTGCGGGGGTTTTCCGCCGAGGGACCTTGGGAACCGCTTGTCGTCGGTCTTGAAAATACCGGAGAACACTGGTGGTTCGTTTCCGAAGTCGATTTCACGCCGTTCTTTATCGCCGTTCGTACCCAGGGGACCGACGGCCGTTTCACCTTCGATACGACACGTACCCCGATCAAAATCGGTCCGGAAATGCTCGCACACTGAAAGCGATAAAAAATTTTCCGAAGCCGACATCCGGGAAGCCCGACCTTGAAAAACGACACTGTCCGGAGGTAGACGGGCGGGTTGAACGGCAGACGCAACCGGATTCGTTTCAAAACGGGTCGTTTTCCGGGATACGCACGGAACGTGTTTTCTCTCTTGATTTTATCGACACGGTTTGTTACGCTCCGCACTGCGGGGCGGCTGTGGAATGGCCGCGGTGCGCCCTCGTTCCGCTCTTTTCTAAAGATCACCATGGCCCAACCGTCTTCCATCCGGAAATTTCCCGTCAACCCGTTCGCGCGGTTATGGTATCCGGTCGTGATGGTGATCGCCCTTCTTTTTTCACTCCTGTTTTTTGGCGGATGCGCCGCCCCCAAAAAAGTCCGGCTCCGCGGCATCTCCGGCAACGACGCCTTCGACCGGTTTCGCTGGGTGTCTCCCGAGCGCCTTGAAATCAGCCGGCGCGCCCAATTGACGTTGCGAAGCTACGATTTGGAGAAACAGCTCAAAACCGATCCGGTCGGGACGTTGGTACGTATCCGGGAACAAATCGACCGGGAACCGACGCTCGATTTGATTTTTTCCTTCGCGGAACTTTCCTTTCTCGAAGCAAACCGGCAAGAGGGAAGCAACCCGAGACTGGCCCTCGAAATGTACGTTTCCTCCGCGATCCATGCTTACGGCTACCTGTTCGACTCCCGGTTTGAAAATCGCCGCAATAATTACGATCCGCATTTTCGCGAAGCCTGTCTCTTCTACAACGGTTCGCTTGAAAAAATCCTCCGGCTCATGGGTCGGGACCAGCTCGTCGAACTGACGCCGGGCCGCACCTACGCCCTCAAAACGCTCGACGGCAGTTTCAATATCCGGTGTGTCCAGCGTTCCGGCCAATGGCAAGGGGATGATTTCGAGCCGTTTCGATTTGCTTCCGATTACGAAATCACCGGCATGCAGAACGAGTATCGGCAATACGGGCTCGGAGTTCCGTTGCTCGGAAAGCGCAAGGCGGACGCCTTGCCTTCGCCGACGACCAAATACACCCCGAACGGTTTGAGCTTTCCGGTGACGGCGTTGCTGCGTTTTCTTCCGGCGGAACGGAACAGCACGGTTGCCGCGCATTCGCCGACCGCCGGTTCCGGTCGGCGTGTCGTCCAAACCGCCGCTCCCGATTCGAATTTTCCTTACGGGAGCGCCGTGCCGGTTCACGCGGTGATCGAATTGTACGATCCTCTCGTCACCGCTTCGACGACGATCGCGCGGCAACAAGTACCCCTGGAGAGCGATTTGACGACGCCGATCGCCTATTCGATGTCCGATTCCCGGATCGATGAAATACGACGGCTCGGTTTCCTTCGGCCGGAAGTCTTCCTGCTCCCGACGAGCTCCCAACCGGCGAGCATCCTGACCGGGGACACGGCATCCGCGGCGGCGGAAGAAGGAGTACCTGGGGAACGGGTCGCCGGGAAAACGATCAAGGGACTTTACATGATGCAGCCCTACGAACAGGGGAAAATACCCGTTATTTTCGTACACGGGCTCACTTCCTCGCCGCTTACCTGGATGGAAATGTTCAATTCGTTGCGGAGCGAACCCGTCTTATGCGACCGATATCAGTTCTTTTTCTATTTTTATCCGACCGGCCTGCCGTTTTGGGTTTCGGCGGCCCAATTTCGGCAGGACCTGGTGGAATTTCGCCGTTCTTTCGATCCGCATCGACGGGACCCCGTCTTCGAACAACTGATTCTCGTCGGCCACAGCATGGGCGGACTCATTTCCCATTTGCAGACGATCGACGGCGGCGAACGGTTCTGGCAGCTCGCGAGCAAGGTTCCCTTGGAAGAATTACTCGCGGACAAATCGCCCCAAATGCGGAAGGAAGTACACGACTGGTTCTACTTCCGGGCCAATCCGTCGATTCGCCGCGTCATCAGCATTGCGACCCCGTATCACGGCAGCGACGCCTCGAACAACCTGACTCAATGGTTCGGCCGGACCGCGATCAAATTGCCGAACGGCGTCCGCGACGTCGTCGTCGCGACGTTGAAGGGCGATGACCGGTTGGCGGAGCACTCGCTTTTGAAAGTCGAGACGAGTATCGATTCGTTTTCCCCCGAACTGGCGATTTACGATGTCATGGAGGAAGCCCGGGGAAAAATGCGGGAACATTCGACGGACGTTTCCCCGGTCCGGTATCCGCCGGGCGTTTTTTCGCCACCGCCGGTCGTTTATCACAATATCGTCGGGGAAATCGAGTTGGACGTTCTCTCGAAACGTTTTTTTCCGCCGAGCGACGGCGTCGTCAAGACGCAAAGCGCCCGGCTCGAACATGCCGCCAGCGAAGTGGTCGTTCCGTGCGAACACATGACCGTACAGGCACATCCGAAGACGATCCTGGAAGTTCGCCGGATTCTTTTCGAACACCTGAAATCCCTCGGGCAATCCGACAATCATCCGTTCCGGCGCAGTACTACCAGCCGTATGTGATACCGCCGGAGCCGGTATGGAGCGTCACGCATTCGTTGACCTGGATGTCGTACCCGAGAAATCCCCGCCAGACGCCGTTGTCGCACTGGACGCTGAAACCGGCGTATCCCCAGTCGCGGCCGACGTCGAGGCCGTACACGTCGAAGGAATTGTCCGCATGGAAACTCGCGCCGCCGTAATCGGTGAACCGGGTTCGGATCGGGGTCGCCGTTTTATCGAAATACTCGTGAATCCAACTGCCGTGGACTTCGCCGGTGATCTTGCATCCGGCCGCGTAAAAGTTCTTGGCGACCCGGGTTCCGAGGACCATCCGCAAGGAATCCGTGTCGGCGTTTTCGACCTGTAGGTTCGCGGCGCCGGCCCCGGTTTCGTGGAACCGTTCCTGATAAACGCCGGCATATTGAAGTGCGATGAACGGCTGGAAGGCCGCTATTTTCGTACGTATCTGCATACCGCGTTCCAGGTAGAACACGGCTTGCCCGCCCCGATGGTCGCCGTTCGCCTCGCGGTCCACATAGGTGATCCGGCGATGGGCGGAATAGGCGTTGAAACCGCCCCCGGCAAAACCGAGCCAATAGCCTTTGGAGACCCTGAGTTTGAGGAACCCTCCGAATATGAAATCGTCGCTCCGGACGCTTTGCCGGACACGGTCCGCCGTGAGATGGGCCCGGCCGTAGGAGAAATAAAAACCGACCCGGTCGTCATGATCGCTTCGCGCGCCGATGCCGACGATCGTTCCCCCCACGCCGTAATCGACGGCATGGGCGTTCCCGTCGTCATAGCCGTTTCCACCGAGTCCGTAGCCGATGATCCACGCGTCGTATCGATGCGGCGTTCCGCGCGAGGTACACAGATGGGTTTGACGCAATGAATTGGCCAGCGTCCCGTTCTGGATCGTGAGCCCTTGGACGGCCATGATTCCGAGCGAACCGTAGATTTCCCCGCCGAGTTCGTTGACGGCCCGGCGATAATCGTCCACCCTTCCTTCGTCCAGCAACACGTCGAGATGCGCCTGGAGGTATTCCATGTCGTTCCGGGCCGTCGACCGCAATGAATCGAGGTGGGCGGCGATCGACGTTTCATTCCATGTCGCGGCGTATTGACGGAACGGGTGTTCGATTCCTCGTTGCCGATACCAGTAGGACCACGGCGTGAACCCGCTTCGCAGCGCGATGCCCGTCCCGGAATCGGTTGAAACATCAGTCGCGTAACCGGTCGCGGGATCGTCGGGGAACAGCGTCGCGGTGATCTGCCTGATGCCGTACACGCCGTCGGTCGCCCGGATAAATTCATAGGGCAAATTCCGCGCGGTTTTTCCGAACACCGCAACCCGTCCGCCGGTCAGGAAGGCTTTGCCGTCGGCTTTCAACAGGGAATGCCAATTTTCGTCTGCGAAAACGGCGAGGGAAGCGCCGTCGTCGATTTCGAGGTTTCCGCCGAACTCGACTCGTTGTTGGACGATGAGCGCGGAATTGCGCCCGATGATTCCGTTGCGAAATTGCACCTGGCTGCCCGAGAAGGCGGTGATCCCGCCGACGGTTTCCATGTCGATGTTCGTTTTCCCCCGGACGGCGCCGTCGAAAACGAACAGGAAGTCCGGATCGGCGGCATTGGTGGCGACACCGCTCCTGATATCGGTTTCGCCGGGCGCGACGCCTGCTTCGGTCGGCAGGCGGCCGAAAGTCAACCGGGTTGCCGCCTCGCACGGGGATTTCGCGACATATTCCGAAACGATGTCGCCGCGCAAAACGGCTCCCGACATGATGTTGATCTCTTCGACGTACGCGCTTTTCCCGATGGAAATCGATCGGCTCTTTCCGTAAATCGAACCGGTGACGTCGAACCGGGACACCAAGGCGCCGGAGAGGTCCCGCAGGATAGCGACATCCTCCCGCAGGACGGACGGATCGTAATCGTTTTTATCGTATTTTTTTTCATAAAGAGGCCCGGCGTCTCCGGGACCGGCTTCGAAGTGGACGCCGTATCCGTAATTGCCACCCGCCTCGATCGTGCCGCGGTGAATGACGACATTCCCATGACCGTAAGCGACGAGCAGGCCGGTCCCGCGATCCCCGTCGGCCCGGATGCTCCCGGTCGGGTTGATCCAAAGCGTGTTATCGATTCCGTCGATCCGTATTCCGCCCGCCGCCGTTCCTGAAGCGTGAATGTCGTGCGTCTGGACATAGGTGAGATCGTCGGTCAGGATGTGAACTCCGACCGCGTACGCGAGCGGGGATTCCCAATCGTCCCCGCCGGTGTACAGGAGTTGCGGATCGTAATTGAGTTTGCGGTAAAACGTCGTCCCGTAGGAAAGGGAGCGGTCGATGGTGTAGCCCAGGTCCTGGAAGGCGGCGAGTTCGATTTCGAGGAAATTACTGTTGCGCACTCCGTGGTCGCTCATGAGGGAATGGATGTCGGCGGGATGAATCAGCGTTCGGGTCGGATCGAACTCATAAGAATATCCGTTCCCGTCGGCATCGGCGACCAATCGGGCTCCCGTAACCGGCAGGCCACCCGAACCGGCCAATCCTTCCATTTCCGTTCCCGCGACGGTCGGAGAACGGTAGTCATCGTAAAGACCGCTGAGATGGAATGAGTCCGCACCGCCTGTTCCGTCGAGACGAATCGCCTCCCCCGGCCGGGCCGGGGCTCCGTCGATATCGCGCAGCAACCTGTCCCACGGCGTCAAGACGGGCCCGAATCGCGCGGAGAGTGTCGGATCATCCGCCGTGTTTTGGGGAATGGCCGAAGATGTCANNACGGCGGTGAGCGAATCGCCGTCCATCGCCAAGCGGGACGGTGTCGCCGCGGGTACGTCGCTCCCGATGACGATCAGCGCGTCATAACCGCCCGACTTGGAAACGTCCGGGTTGCCGCCTTGCGTCAAAATATCGTATGCCGTCGTCTTGAGCACCGAATCGGTCGTGATCGTATTGATGTATGTCGTCGTTTCCTTTTGTGAGTCGCTGAAGACGACCCGGATGACAACCTGCCGTTTTGCCCCGTCGGAGATATCCGGAGAATCGATCCCGTTCGGGATGATCCGTTGCGCCCAGTACCCGGCCGCCTCTTCGATTGCCCGCTTTTGTTCCTCCGAAAAAGCGCCCGTCGATAACCCCGTTTTCGATTGATTTCCGGCAAGATAATTGTAGGATTCGTCGCCGTCGGCGAATTGGAGAGTAAAAAAACCGATTTTGCGATCTTCCGCCGCCCGGGTTATTCCCATAAAAAGAACAGAGCCAAGAAGGGCCAGTAAAATCGCCGTCTTTTTTCCAGGCCGCCCATTTTTTGAATGATGGTATTGATAGAAAAATTTCAGCATGTCAACCGTGAGAGGTTGGAAGTTTTAGATAAACCGCCTTTGCGGTAGAAATAGCGAAAAAAGAAAACTGCGCCGTTATTTTCTTAAGATATCGTCCCCGACGACCGCACTATCCAGAAAATTTGGAAAAACCGATAAATTCGATCAAGTTTTCCCAAAAACAGACCGCAACCGTGCCCGGGCACATAGTGTCCAGGCTCGTCCGGGTTCGACACCGGTTTTAGAGGGGACGATCAATCGGTGGAATCGGAAACCGTTTCTCCGCCGTTTTGGTCGACGATCAGGACGTTTTCACCCAGATCGAGTTCTTCTTCGATCGGTTTGCCGTCCTCGCCAAGCAGCATATCGGCAACGGCGGTTTTTGCTTTTGCCGTTTTGATCAACGCCGAAAACAACACGTCGCGGTCCGATTCGGTGATCATGCTGACGGCGTCGGCGACTTCTCCGAGATAGCGCATGAACGTGTTTCGCCGTTCTCCTTCGAGTTTGACGCGTTCCCGGCGTTTGAGGTACATTCCGAGTTTGCGGCCGACCGCCTGGAGGGCGAGTCGAAGTTCTTTTTGAATATCGGGATAAGACGCGATGGCTTCCTTCGATTCGCTTGTAAAGGGAACCCAGACGCTGGCCAGGTGAACCATGACCGTAATCGGGCCGCGCGGCAATTGCCCGCGTGCCTGGGCGAGGCCGTAGGGTTTCCAGTTCATTCCCGTCACGGTCTGGGTAATCAGGCAGGCTCCGGCCTGGAATTGGAGCGGAACCCGGTTGGCGTAACGATAAACGTTCATCGTTTGCCCTTCGGACAGGTTAAGCGTCTGCATCGCTTCGTGCAGATGTGCAAATCCTTTTGCATCAAGGTTTTTAGGAGAGAGCCGCGGTTTCAGTTTGGCGCTTTTGATGATTTTATCCGCCGCGTCCGTTCCGATTCCGTCGAACGTCGCCGTCAGGAATTGACGCATTGTCCTTGCGTCGCTTTCCGCAAGCATTTCTTCGAGCGCCTCCTTGCCGACTTTGTGCGTGGGCGGGGGTCCTCCGTAGGCAAGCGCGACTTCGATCTGGAAAGGGTTCCCCCGATAAACGGCCGGCGGCCGGGTCGCCGAGACGAAAAATTCGCCCGGGACCACCTTGTGCAGCCCTTTAAGCAGGTGTTCTTCCCCGATCGGGGTAATGCAGTCGGTCGAAGGGGCGGGTATCTTTGCTTCCTGGATCGCTTCGTACAGTTTCTCCACATCGTGCCGCTGCAAGGAACGGGGGTCGGTCCGGACGCCCAGCGCCGCCGATTCGATCAACGATTTGGCGGTTCCCGGCGAGACGCGTGAAAACGATTCGATAAAAAAGCGAGCAAGCGTCGTTTCCGGCGTTTCATGCAGCATGTGGATGAGTCGCCCCAATTCGACGCCGTAAGGGTGCGGCTTGATTTCAATCGGTTCCGGCGGCAATTCGTCGACGACGGAAAGATACTCCTTTTGCCCGCCGTCCGGGTCGGTGTAATGAATCGTCACATGGGGATTCGAAATGGCCGTTTGTTCGAGGTATTCGTCGACGCTGCCGCGACCCCGTTGGTATTTCGCTTCCAATTCGATCGTGACGCGCGTTCCATGTTCGACTTCGTGCCATTCGATCCCCTGGTCGAGGAACATTTGCCGTCCCTCGTCGTTCGGCGGGATATCGACGCCGTCTCCTTCGCCGTTGAGAATATCCGGCTGGTTGGTTTTCGTGTTGATACGGATCACGTAGTAATGGGCCGGCCTGCGAACGGACAATTTCGAAACGATCTTGATCGGTTTGCCGGTCGTCAGGAGGCCGTACATGCCGGCTGCGCTGATCCCGATTCCTTGTTGACCGCGACTCATTCGGAGGCGATGAAATTTCGAACCGTAGAGGAGTTTGCCGAAAATCAGCGGTATCTGTTTTTTGACGATTCCCGGCCCGTTGTCCTGGACGCCGACTTTGTATCGATTTTTTCCGGTTTCCTCGATATGGACCCGGATTTCCGGAAGAATACCGGCTTCCTCGCAGGCGTCCAGCGCATTATCGACGGCTTCCTTGACCGTGGTCAGCAGCGCTTTTCGCGGATTATCGAATCCAAGCAGGTGCCGGTTTTTCGCGAAAAATTCGCTGACGGAAATTTCCTTTTGTCCCTTGGCCATCTGCTCGGCGGAAGCGCGCCGCTTGCGAGCGGTATCCATGGTTTCGATGGACATGATGATCTTGTATACTGAAAACGGTTAAAATGTCCCGCAGTCGGTCGCGAGCCGCGACGGGCGG
>DOMV01000290.1:14019-14169 GCA_003509805.1 Planctomycetaceae bacterium | reverse complement strand
CGGATCCGCCGGTTCGGGCGGTCCGGGGCGCCGGTCGCCGGCACGTAAACGATCCCGTTGGCCCCGACTGCGCCGGCCCGTTCGAGCTGGACCCGGATTTCATCGTAGGAACTTTTGCGTTCCCCTTCGTCTTCGGAAACCGGCTTGTTT
>DOMV01000290.1:13607-13954 GCA_003509805.1 Planctomycetaceae bacterium | reverse complement strand
GAAGCCGTTTTTCTTCATCCAATCGAGCTTTTCCGTATCGTTGTTTCCCGGGATGATCCCCAGTTGACTGCTCATGCGGAATTTCGCTTGCGCCCGTTGGTCCCCGGGCACCGGTACCGATTCGGCTGCCACGGTCGTCGTGGTCAAGCCGGTACCGGAGGCCGCCAAAGCGGCGGAGGCGATCGCTCCACCGGCCAAAAATTCGCGTCGTTTCATGAAATACTCCTGGCGTGATTGAAAAAAGGAATTCAGTTTGGAAATCGAACAAAAAGAACATCCCGGGCAACCGGCGGCACGGAACACCTGCTCCCGTTTCGCCATACGCGACGTCCGCCACACACGACGTC
>DOMV01000290.1:13326-13510 GCA_003509805.1 Planctomycetaceae bacterium | reverse complement strand
TGTTGTTTTTCGAGGGCGGGCTTTTCGAAAGTCGGTTTCGGGAAATTGCAATGGTTTTCAGTATATCCCAAGAACACCGACAACGGGGACCGGCCCCGCCACAATATCCTGACCGGATCCTGACCGGCCGGAAAACGAATTGTCCGCGCCGTTTGGCGTGCGTACTGGAAACGCGATGAAAACG
>DOMV01000290.1:0-13303 GCA_003509805.1 Planctomycetaceae bacterium | reverse complement strand
AATTATTTACGCGGATCGTTCGAGCGGTGGGCGCTTGTTCGCGGGAGGATTGTCATGCCGTTTGGCGTATACGTGGTTTCTTTTTCGGATAATTTCGGCTTTTCTTCCCAAGACGGCTCGATTTCTGTTTCCCTTCCCGTCTTCTATGTTATAATGCGGGCTATTATTGCCGCGCGGATGGTGCGCTCTTTGATACCGAATGCCGCCGGTCCGTTTCCGCCGCAAGCGTATTCGCTCGAAAAACGGCGATATCCGAACCATCCATACATACCCTCCATTTTATTCCCGGTTCGAACGAGGTAACACAATGGGACTACTGCTTTTACGAGGCATTTTCATCATCGTCGCCGCAGGCGTCGGCGTTTTCGTCATCAATTCGGGGGCTTTCGGCGGCAGGTCGATGGCGCACCAGTTGCCGATCTTTTTCGGAATCCTTTTTTCCGCGGTCGTCGTCGTCATCTTCGACCAGTTGATTCCGCGTAAACGTGTGGTCTGGATCTCCTCGATTTATTTCGGCCTGCTCGTCGGCCTGCTCATGACCTCCGTGGTCGGATTCGCGATCACGCCGATTTTCCCGATGCCCAACGACCCGACGGACCAGATGATCCGCGTCAACTGGATGCTCGTCCTGGGCACCTTCCTGTGTTACATCTGCACCAGCTTCCTGATCCAAACCCGGGACGATTTTCGCTTTATCATCCCGTACGTCGAATTCCAGAAACACCTCAAGGGTAACCGGCCGCTGATCCTCGACACGAGCGTCATCATCGACGGCCGGGTCGCCGATGTCATGGAAACGATGATCATCGACAGCCCGTTGGTCGTACCGCATTTCGTCATGAACGAGCTTCAACGCATCGCCGACAGCAGCGACCGGGGGCGGCGAACCCGGGGACGGCGCGGTCTGGACGTGCTCAACCGGCTCCAGAAAATGCGGAGCGTCGAACTCCGGTTCGACGACACCGATTTGCCCGAGTTCAAGGGGCAACCGGTCGACCTGAAGCTGGTCGCGCTGGCCCGGCACCAGGAAGGCCGGCTGGTCACGAACGATTACAACCTCAACAAGGTGGCCAAACTCCAGGGCGTCGACGTGATCAACCTGAACGATTTGGCGAACGCCCTCAAACCGATCTTCCTGCCCGGCGAGCGGTTGGACGTCGATATCGTCAAGAGCGGCGAAGAGGCGAGTCAGGGGATCGGGTATCTCGACGACGGTACGATGGTCGTCGTCGACAGCGGACGAAACCACGTTGCAGAACGCGTCGTCGTGACCGTTACCAGCGTTCTCCAGACCAGCGCGGGGCGGATGATTTTCGGTCGCTATGAATTCACGACCAAAAAACTTGCCGGCGCGCCGATTACGGCCGACAGCGACATTCCCCAGCCTGCGGCTCCGGCGTCCGCTTCGGTCGCAGGTCCGGTTGTCGGTCCCAGTGCCGGCCCGGTCGCCGACTCTCCGCCGTCCGCCCACCCGAAACCGCAGAACACGATCCAGCCCCTCAAAGGTTCCAAGTATAAGAAAAGGTAATGCGGGCAACGGTTTTCAGTGTCTCTGGGTCGGCTTTTCATCGATATTTTTCTCTTTCGACGTGAATCATGTTGTCGCTTCATCCGGTGTTCACCAACCTGTTGCAGGAAGATCGGCGGTATCCGTTGGCCGCCTATACGTTCGTGTTCGAATCGCTCGAATATGCGCAAAAAGCCCTGAATTTCGGCGTTGAATGCGAAACGGAGCCGCTTTCGACCGACATGAAACTTTCGCAAGCGGAGCTCGACGAATTGCGGGAGCGTGAACAGAAGGAGGGACTGCGCAAGAATCATGTCACAGGCCAGGACCTTTGCGAGGCGGCCCGGCAGTTCGCGATGGCCCAATATGGGCTCCTGGCCCGCTCCGTTCTCGAATCGATCGGGATTCGTTCGACCGGCGATATCGGGAACATCGTTTATAACCTGATGACGATCGGCCACATGCGAAAAACACCGCAGGATCGCCGCGAGGATTTCGACGACGTGTTCGATTTCGCCACGGCCTTCGAAGGTCAATACGTCATCGGTGAGGAAATCGCACAAGCGTAGCGCCCCACGTATACACCGTAAACAGCCTGAAACTGTTCCCGCGCACAATCGCCTGCCGCTCGAACACAACGTTTATGTCATTGTGCAAACAGAGGTTGGGAGCGAATGAGTGCGGCAGGCGGGCTTGACCAAATGTTCGTTTTCACCGCGTTTCCAGTATAACCTCTCCCGGCATAATCGGCTCCAGGATCATGGCGAACAGGTCTTCCGGCAAAAAATCAAACGACGGCGACGCCGACGCCCGAACTTGCCCGCGGCGCCGCGGTTTCCACGCATTGGATGTTCCGGCGGAGAACCGGTCGTTTTCGCTTATCGGAAAAACGGCGCTCATTACGGGAGCCGGCGGCGGGATCGGTCGGGCGACGGCGCTGCGGTTCGCAGCGGCGGGGGCGGAGCTCCTGTTGCACGCGAATCGATCCCGGACCGCGGTGGAATCCGTTGCCGAAGAGCTTCGCGGACATGGCCGAACGGTGGGAACATGGTTCGGCGATCTTTCCCGGCGCGAGCAGTGCGAAACGCTGATCGCGGATATTGCCCGCTCAGGAAGGGGCACCGATATTTTCGTCCACGCGGTCGGGCTCGACGTGATGGACGAGCCGGTCAGTTCTCTCCCGTTTGCCGAACGTCTCGAACGGCTTTGGCGGACCGATGTCGTTTCGGCGGTGACGCTTGCCCGGGCTTTCGGGGAACAAATGCGATCGCGAGGCGGAGGCCGGATCGTGCTTTTCGGCTGGAACGAAACCGGCGAGGGCCTGGGAATTCCGGGAGACACGGCTCAATTGTACGCGGCGGCCAAGGGCGCCGTGGTCGCTTTCATGCGCTCGCTGGCCGAATCGCTCGCGCCGCAAGTACGGGTCAACGCGATTTCACCCGGCTGGATTCGAACCCGATGGGGAGCCGGGGCTTCCGCGCCGATGGACGAACGGGCCAGGGCCGCTTCGCTTTCGGGTCGCTGGGGGATACCGGAAGAGGTCGCGGAGGCGGCTTTGTTTCTCGTGTCCGATGAAGCCGCTTTCATCAACAAGCAAAATCTCAAACTCGACGGCGGCCGTCGCAGCAGGTTCGACGCCGTTGACGAGGCATGTAAGCCGCACGGGGACACCATTCCCGGCTCGTGAAAAACCGCTTCCTGACGGTCGCGGCTCCGATGTGCTTGTTTCCAAAAATCTCACTTTCGCCCGGCGGCCCAGGAATCCTTCAGGCTTGCCGTGCGGTTGAACACGAGTTGTCCCGGTTTCGAATCGACGGAATCGACGCAGAAATACCCGATGCGTTCGAACTGGTACGATTCGCCCGGTTTCGCCCCGCCGAGCGCCGGTTCGAGACGACAGCCGGTGAGTTTTTCGAGCGAATTCGGGTTCAGGTATTCCTTGTAGTCAGTCGTGTCCTGCGGATCGTCAGGCGTTTCCCGGGTAAAAAGCCGGTCGTAAAGCCGGATCTCGGCCTCGACGGCTTCGGCGGCGGCGACCCAGTGGATCGTGCCTTGCACCTTGCGACCGTCCGGGGAGGATCCGCCGCGGGTCGCCGGATCGTAGGTGCAAATCAACTCGACGATGTCGCCGTTCTCATCGTTGACGACGTCCTTGCAGGTGATGTAATAAGCGTAACGCAACCGGACCTCGCGGCCGGGGGCCAAGCGGAAGAATTTCTTCGGCGGATCGAGCATGAAATCGTCCCGCTCGATGTAGAGCGTCTTCCCGAACGGCACATTCCGCACCCCGTCGGCCTCGTTTTCCGGGTTGTTGATCGCTTCGAGCATCTCGGTCCGGCCTTCCGGATAGTTTTCGATCGTGACCTTGAGCGGCCGCAGGACGCCCATGCGGCGCAGGGCTCGCTTGTTCAGGTCGTCGCGGACGGCGTTTTCGAGCTGGACGACGTCGATCGTGCTGTTGAATTTCGCGACGCCGATCCGTCGGCAGAAAAGCCGGATCGATTCCGGGGTATAGCCGCGCCGCCTCAGACCGCAGAGAGTCGGCATGCGTGGATCGTCCCAGTTTTCGACGTATTCTCCCTTGACGAGTTCGAGCAGTTTCCGTTTGCTCATCACGGTATACGTGAGATTCAGCCGGGCGAATTCGATCTGTCGCGGCAGGAAAACGCCGTCCAGTTGTCGCAGGAACCAGTCGTAAAGCGGTCGGTGATCCTCGAATTCGAGCGTACAAACGCTGTGCGTGATTTGTTCGATCGAATCTTCCAGGCCGTGCGCCCAGTCGTACATCGGGTAGATGCACCATTCGTTCCCGGTGCGATGATGCGGGGCCTTGACGATGCGGTACATGACCGGGTCGCGCATATTGAAATTCGGCGAGCCCATGTCGATTTTGGCCCGGAGCGTTTTGGAACCTTCAGGGAATTCGCCTGCCTTCATGCGTCGCAGCAAATCGAGATTCTCTTCCGGCGAACGGTTCCGGCCGGGCGATTCCTTGCCGGGCACGGTCGGCGTCCCCCGGGTTTGGCGGATATGTTCGGCATCCAGGTCGCACACATACGCTTTGCCTTTGCGTACCAGTTCCTCGGCCCAGTCGTACATCTGCCGGAAATAGGAGGATGCGAAAAAGAGCCGGTCCTCGAAATCCGCGCCGAGCCAACGAACGTCCCCGATGATCGATTCGACATACTCGGTTTCCTCTTTCGAGGGATTCGTGTCGTCGAATCGCAGGTTGAAGGTTCCCCCGTATTTTTGGGCGAGACCGGCGTTGAGGCAGATGCTTTTGGCGTGCCCGATGTGCAGGTACCCGTTCGGCTCGGGCGGAAATCGGGTCGCGACACGGCCGCCATGTTTGCCGCTCCGGTTGTCCTCTTCGATGATCTGTTCGATAAAATTCAACGACCGCGGTTCTTCGCTCATAAAATCTCCCGGTGAACTTTTCTGTTCCTCCGCCGGTCCGCCGCGTCACCAACGGCGCGACGATCACGCGACGGCCAAGGCGGACGAGGGCTCCATCCTATGCCGTTAACGGCACGACAATCCTCCCGCGCACAATCGCCTGCCGCTCGAACGATCCGCGTAAATACTCACATTAACAAAAGTTGGGGGCGAGTGAGTGCGGCAGGCAGACTTGGCCGAATGTTCGTCTTCATCGCGTTTCCAGTATAACACCGGCATCCGGATTTTCAACCCCGATTTTTGGCCGCATCGCCGGTATGTATGCGGTTGTGAGGTCGGCGGGGCTCTCCGTCGAGCCGAAAGTAAAATTTTTCCAGGGTTGTTGTTCCTTTCAAGCCTTTCACTCGTATTGCAGACAGAATTTGCATTTCAAGGAGGGTTCGCCGTGAAAACAAATCTGTCGCTCCGCGCCCGAATGCCTTACGTGGCCCGGCCGGCCGCACGGCTCCGGTCGCCTCACGCTGTTGCGTCCCCGGCCTGCCTGCGTCGGACGGTCCTTGTCCCTGTCATTCACCGATTTTTTCCGCGACCTCATTCAACTCCTTGATGATTTGTCGCAGGATTTCCCGCTCGTGGATACGAACGACGACATCGATGTTTTTACGCCATTGCGGCAGAGGGCGCCGATCGAAGACGGTCATTCCCCGGGTCAACCCTTCGCCCGTTTCGACGTCGCAGGCCATGACCTTCGTTAAAATCCACTCCGGGTGCAAGGCTGCGAGATAGGCGACCAGATCGTGAATGTGAATTCCCTCAAGACCGTAAGCCTGGCGGTAGGCGCGAAACGCCGGCGGGAGCATCGCCCGGAGAAGCGAACCGAGGCGTGTTCCTTCGTCCGGGAACAGGTCGAGATCGCCGAGCGTCAACATTACCGTATTTGTAACATCAAGCGGTACAAGTGTTTTTGTCATTCGGGACTGAATCACCTGCCGTGCCGCTTTCGGGTCGGCGTAAAAATTGAAATCAGCCGCCGCGGTGATGTTGCCGGGGCCCTCGACGGTGCCGCCGAGAATATGGATGTGGCGGGTCAACAATTCGATTTCCGGATCGCGTTGCAGCGCCCGGGCGATGTTCGTGAGCGGGCCGAGCGCGATGATCGAAACCTGCTCGGGCGCGCTGCGGACCGCGTCGCAAATGACTTTTTCGGCGGGATGCCGGGAACGAAGTTCGGCGACGGGAAGGGGGGTTCCGCACAAGCCGTCGATTCCGTGAACATGCCGAACGTCGACCGGCGAGGCTTCGTCGGGAGGGGCTCCCATGCCGAGCCGGGGAAGCCTGGGCGGATCGAGAAATTCGACGATAGCCTGCAAATTCCTGGCCGTCTGGTGTGCGGGAACGTTTCCACCGACGGATGTGATCGCCAACACGTCGACTTCAGGGTCGAAAAGCGCCATCGGCAAAACCATCGCATCGACGATGCCGGGATCGACGTCCAGAACGATTTTTTTCGCCATGAAACCACACGAGGGAAAAAGGGCGGGAATGGGGAATCGCAACGGCTTTCGGCCATACTGGAAACGCGATGAAAACGAACACTTATACCGAAGCCGGTTAAGTTTTCCGTCCTGTTCGCCTGCTTACCTTCGGAAAGCAGGCTTCTCTGGAATCGGCTTCGGGAAATTGTAACCGCCTTCAGTATAGCTAAGTCCGCCTGCCGCACTCACTCGCCTTCAACGTCTGTTTAGACAAGTGCTTAAACGGCTCGTTCGGGCGGCAGCAGTTTCAATGCCGTTTACAGTACATGATCTGTAATATTATACTCGTTCGAAACGAAAAGACCACTTCCCCCTTCTTGATAAACCGTAAACGGGATCAAATCGGTTGTTTCAATCGACGAGCATAACAGCCGGGCGGAATTGGCAATGGATAATTGACAATGGATCATTGACAATGGACAACGGAGGTGGTGCAATTCAACCGTCATGACAAGGAATCCGCTTGCGTCCCCCTCGTTATCAATTATCCATTGTCAATTGTCAATTTACCTCGCGTTCCGGCTTGTATTTCGAACGTTTTCAGTCCGTTTTAGAGGAACCTCCGAGAAGGGGTGACAATTCCTCGACGATTTCACGGCATCGCCGGGCGACGTCGTTCACTTCCCAGCGATCATCCGGTTTTTTGTACAATTCAACGGCGTCGGATGCGCCGCGGCACAGCAGCCAATCGGGGGTCACCAGGACAGTCTCGTCGATCGACAACGCATCGCAGAGCATCTCCTTCTCTCCCGAGGCAACCGGAAGGAGCGATTGGAACCGGGGCGCAGGTTGCTCCGCGTGAGGCAGCACGCCGGGATTTCCGTCGGGATATCCGTCGACCTGAAACCATTCGGACAATGTCGCGGGAATCGCATCCAGGCAGGCAAGCGCCGAAGAACGGCAGGCCGACCCGGCGGTATCGGGCAATCGAAGGAACAGGGGCAGATGCGTCATTTCCGAATAACCGTGGGAAGCCTCCTCTTGCGGATCGGCGAAACTGCCGGCGACACGATGTTCCCCCATCGGGATCCCCCGCATCGAATGGAGCAGGAACAACGTCTTCCGTTCCTTTTCCTCCAACGATTCCAGCAAACCGCCGAGCGATTCGTCGAACAGGGAGATCATCCCGGCGTACGTCTCGACGATTGATTGAATCTCGTCGGGATCGACCTCCTCTTCCCTAAGACGGCGGCAATCGAGAAAAGGAGGCGTCGCGCCGCCATGTGGAGCCGGGTCGTCTTCCTCCCGGTACCGTTCACGATACGCCGGGGGGCAATCCCAGGTTTTTCCCAAACCGGAAAGATGGGTCCACAGGAAAAAACGGTTGTTTTCGTGCCGCTCCGCAAGGGCGACAAGTTCGGCGATCATGCGAAAGAAATGCGTTTGTTCCCGATCGCGGACCGGATGAACGCGTTCCGGAATGTCGATCAAAAACCGTTCGCCGAACAGGTCACCCGCCTGGAAGAGTTCGGGATCGTCGGTGAGGAGCAAGGTCGAAACGCCGCTCTCGTGGAGCCCTTCGAGAAAGCCCAGGCGAAAATCGGGCTGGACGGCAAAGGTGCGCGCCGCACTCCCTTCTTTCAACGAGGAAACGTAGAATCGGTCGAAAACGACCGCCCGGCTCGCGAGCGCATTCAAGGTCGGTGTTTCGATCCACGCGTTTCCATAGGGACCGAGAAAGCCGATGTGCAGCCGGTCGACCGTCAACCAAATCGCCGAGTTTTTCGGGTTTTCCATGATATACCGCAAATGGCCTGAAACTGCGTCGTGTTTTTCCCGCGCGAACAATCGCTTGCCGCTCGAACACAACTCGCAACCTGATATTTAACAATATGTTATGAAAGGCGAGTGCGGCAAGCAGACGTGACCAAATGTTCGTTTTCATCGCGTTTCCAGTGTATCCACTTGCATAAACGCGTATTATACAGGACAATGGTGGGAATGTCAGGCCCGTCCCCCCTGATACCGGGCGCGGAGCCCGTCCGCCGTTCGGGAATGCGATTCCCGGCTCGTACAAACCACTCCTTTACAGTCGCCTGATCGAACCGACGATGCGCATCTGGATACGGACGTTTCAACTCGGCGTGAAAAGCCTTTTACTGCACCCGCTTCGCTCGATGCTGACGGTGCTCGGCATCTTTATCGGCGTCGCGAGTGTGATCTGGCTCATGGCAATCGGGGAGGGCATCAGTATCAAGGCGCAGGAGCAGATCGAAAGCCTCGGCGCCGACAATATCATCGTGCGGACGATCAAACCCGCGAACCCGGGATTGAAACGGATCGGTCGGCGCGAAGTCCAGGCTTACGGAATCGAAAGGAGCGACTACGAGCGCATCCTGGAAACGATCCCGACGATCGTGGAATCGCTGCGCATCCGGGAAATCAAGCGCAAGTTCGCGGCCGGTTCGAAGGAAGTCGAAGGACGCCTCGTCGGCACGGACCCGCGATATCGGGTGATGAATCACCTGGAAATCGACCGGGGCGACTTTTTCACGGACATGGAAATGCGTGAAACGAGCAAGGCGTATTGCGTTCTTTCGGCGGGAATGGCCGAACGGCTTTTCCCGTCGGAAGATCCGATCGGTCAAACGGTTCGCATCCAGGGCAACGAACGCAACGACACCGGGTTTCCCTACCAGGTGATCGGGGTGACGAAACCCCGCGGCGCGACGGCGGCGATCGGCGGTTCGTTCGCCGGCCAGGATTTCACCTACGACGTCTATGTGCCGATCACCACGCTCTGGGGACGCATGCAGGACCTTGCCGTCATCGCGAAACGCGGTTCGTTCGAGGCCGAACTCGTCGAATTGAGCCAGGTGACCCTCAAAGTCGACCGGCTTGAGAACGTCATGGAAACCGCCGAAATCATCAAGGGAACGCTTGCAAAAACACATAAACAGGAGGATTTCGCCGTCGTCGTTCCCCTTGAATTGCTGGAGCAGGCGCGGACGACGCGGATCATGTTCAACGTCTTCATGGGGCTCATCGCCGCCATTTCCCTGATCGTCGGCGGGATCGGCATCATGAATATCATGTTGGCGACGGTCACGGAACGGACCCGCGAAATCGGCATCCGGCGCGCGTTGGGGGCGAAACGCCGCGATATCATCAGGCAGTTTCTCGTCGAAACCGTCGTCCTCTCCGTCGTCGGCGGCGGCATCGGCATTTTGACCGGGTTGCTGTGTCGCCCGGCGACGATTTTCGCCATGTGGATCATCACGCGGCAATTTCCGCGCATGATTGCCGCCCTGCCGCCGATCGTTCAGGAAATCCAGCCGATCATCGTTCCCGTTTCAATCCCGATCGCTTTTGCCATTTCCGTGATTATCGGTGTCGTTTTCGGCATTTATCCGGCAATTCGGGCGGCTTCGATGGACCCGATCGAAGCGCTGCGGCATGAATGACGGTATGCAATGACGGCAGGAAACAGGGCCCCGTTTTTCGCCGTCAAATTCCTTTCTCCGCCTTTTTTCCACCCTTGTTCCCGTCGTTTCGCTGTCAAATTGGCAGTCTTCCATGCCCCACGGAAAGGGAAGCGGCTTCAATACGTCGATGTAATCTGTTGATTTGTATCGACTTGTATATTTCGTTCGTTTTGGCATGAAAACTGCTATTGCATACTGACAGGATTCAAGCTGATTCGAAGATGCCCCGCGCGGAGGTCGTCATGCCCGAGCGCGGATATCCTTTTGGGTATCTTCGTCTTTTTCAACACAAACGGGAGAGAACAGTAGATGTCGACCAAAAAGAAAGAAACATGTGCCGAAGACAAATGTGCCTGCAAAGGAATGAAAATTCAACCGTTGGGTGATCGGGTCGTGATCCGCCGCGAAGAATCGCAGGAAAAAACCAAAGGGGGACTTTACCTTCCCGAAACCGCGAAGAACAAACCGGCCCGGGGAACCGTTGTCAGCATCGGCGACGGCAAAGTGCTCGATAACGGCAGCCGTGCCGCTTTCCAGATCAAAGAAGGCGACCGCGTGATTTTCCTTTCTTACGCCGGCGAAGAATTCAAGGTCGGCGACGATGAGTTGCTGCTCATGAGAGAAAGCGACGTTCTGGCAATCATAGGTTAAAGGGAAAGAGGAAAAGCTGAAAAAGAAGGGCGTTGGAGCGACAGCTTCGATAGGTTTCCCTTTTCGTTTTTCTCACATTCCCTCCACAATCGCGAAATTTTTTAACACTAATCCGGGAGAAACAGACAAATGGCAAAGATGATTGCATTCGATCAGGAAGCGCGGGAAGCATTGCGGCGCGGAGTCACGAAACTGGCAAAGGCCGTCAAGGTCACGCTCGGGCCGCGCGGCCGTAACGTGATTATCCAGAAAAGTTTCGGTTCTCCGCTCGTCACCAAGGACGGCGTGACGGTCGCGAAGGAAGTCGATCTCGAAGACACTTACGAAAACATGGGCGCCCGGATGGTTCGCGAGGTTGCGAGTAAGACCAGCGATATCGCCGGCGACGGGACCACGACGGCGACCATCCTCGCGGAAGCCGTTTTCAACGAAGGCATGAAAGCGGTCGTTGCCGGCGTCAACCCGTTGCACATGAAGAACGGAATTGACAAAGCGGTTGCCGATATCGTCGCCGAACTCAAGAAAATGGCGGTTTCGGTTAAAAACAGCAAGAAAGAGATCGCCCAGGTCGGTGCGATCGCCTCGAATAACGACCAGGAAATCGGCAACCTGCTTGCCGAGGCGATGGAAAAGGTCGGCAAAGACGGCGTGATTACGGTCGATGAAGGCAAAGCCCTGAAGACCGAAGTCGAATGGGTCGAGGGAATGCAGTTCGACCGCGGCTATCTTTCCCCGTATTTCGTTACCGATCCGACCAAGATGGAATGCGTCCTCGAAAACGCCTATGTCCTCATCAGCGAGAAGAAAATCTCCAATATCAAGGAGATGATCCCGATTCTCGAAGCGGTCGTCAACACCGGGCGTCCCCTGCTCATCGTTGCCGAAGACGTGGACGGCGAAGCGCTTGCGACGCTCGTAATCAACCGGCTCCGCGGGACGATGAAAGTCTGCGCGATCAAGGCCCCGGGCTACGGCGACCGCCGCAAGGCGATGATGGAAGACATCGGAATCCTCACCGGCGCCGAAGTCATGTTCGAAAGTCTCGGCCGAAGCGTCGAGACGATGCAGTTGACCGACCTTGGAACCGCGAAACGGATCGTCATCGACAAGGACAACACGACGATCATCGAAGGCGGTGGCAAAAACGAGGAAATCAAAGGGCGCATCGAACAGCTCCGCCGCGAGATTTCCGTCGCCACGAGCGATTACGACAAGGAGAAAATGGAGGAACGGCTCGCGAAACTTTCCGGAGGCGTCGCGAAGATCAACGTCGGCGCCGCGACCGAAAGTGAAATGAAGGAACGCAAAGCCCGCGTCGAGGATGCGCTCCATGCGACCCGGGCCGCGATTGAAGAAGGCATTCTGCCCGGCGGCGGCGTCGCGCTGCTCCGCGCTTCCTCGATCCTGAAGGCGAAGGATTTGGCCCAGGATGAAACCGTCGGCTACAACATCATCCTGCGCGCCTGCCGTGCTCCGTTGACCCAGATCGCGCAAAATGCCGGAAAAGACGGTGGAATCGTTTGCGAAAAGGTCGTCGAAGGCAAAGGCAACTTCGGCTACAACGCGCTGAACGACGTGTTCGAGGACCTCGTGAAAGCGGGTGTGATCGATCCGGCGAAAGTGACCCGGGCGGCGCTCCAGAACGCGGCCAGCGTCGCAAGCCTGATGCTGACCAGCGACGCGCTCGTTGCCGACATTCCGAAAGAGGAAAAGGCCGGCCCCGCGATGCCCCCGGGCGGCGACATGTATTGAAAAAGTGTGAACGGGGCATTCTTTTCACCCGTTCGCCGTTACGGGCCGAGCCGTTCCGGAATGAAAACGAACAGCTCGGTGCTGTATTCCATCATGTGCTGGGTCATCCAGGGCATGAGCCAGGCCAGGACGAGAACCATCGCGAGAATCTTCAGGACGATCGCGATGGTTTGTTCTTGTACTTGCGTCAGGGCTTGGAGGAGCCCGATGACCAGGCCGACCACGACGCCGGCCGACAGGACCGGCAACGAAATGAGGATGGAAATCCGGATCGCCTCACGGCAAAGATCGACGGCGGTGTGTGCTTCCATGAAATCGTTACGGGGAATCGGTTCTACTGCGAATGGGCGGAAATGCCGTTTTTTCTTCACCCCCACCCTGGCCCCCCCGCATGTGGAAGAGGGGACTTTTCTATTCTCTCCCCCCTCTGAGGGGCCCCCTTTGAGGGAATGAATGGCAAACGGCTCTTCACAAAAAAGGAACGGACGCCGTCACAGGGCGAATCCTTCCATCAGCATGACGACGACGAGGTCCCAGCCGTTCATGAGGACGAACAGCATCAGTTTGAAGGGCAGCGAAATAATCACGGGCGGCAACATCATCATCCCCATCGAAACCATGATGCTGGCGACGACCATGTCCAGGACCAGGAAAGGCAGGAAAATCTGGAAACCGATCAAAAAGGCCGTCTTGAGTTCGCTGATCATGAACGCCGGCAACAGGGCGCGCCAGGGAACTTCCCGCCAAGACATCTCCGTCGGCAGCGGATCTCCCTTGTGATCGCGGATGTACGACATGAACATGCGTACGTCGTCGGTGTTGTTCGTCCGCTCAATTTGCCGGCACATGAATTCCCGGATCGGCAGCTCCCCCTTTTTATACGCTTCCTCAAGCGAGATCGAACGTTCGGTGTACGGCAGGATCGAATCGACGTACACTTTGTTCCAGGCGGGGGCCATAATCAGGAAGGTCATGAAAAGCGACAACGCGGTCAACACCTGGCTGGGCGGCAGTTGCGCCGTCCCGATCGCCTGCCG
>DOMV01000087.1 GCA_003509805.1 Planctomycetaceae bacterium | reverse complement strand
GGGCCGGTCGATTCGCCCGCCGCCGCGGTGCGCCCGTTCGCCTCCGGCAGGTCGGTCAGTTGCAGGCCCTGACCCGGATTCGCGCGAACATCGAGCAACGGACTCCGTTCGACGGTGAGCCGACCCTGTTGGATCGCCGCCCCAAGAACGTCGACCGCGGGAACGGGTTCCTCGATCGGCTCGAAANNGCCGTGTCGTCCCGGGTTTCTCATCACGGTTCCCTTTGCGGTTCTCATCGCGGGGCGTGTTGACCCGGTCATAGACGGCGGTTCCCTTGAAAAGAACGATCGTAATGTGCTCCGTTCCCTCGGCCGGTTTCAGGAGTTCCACGTCGATGAGCCGCCGCCTGTTTTCATCTTCGCCGTCTTTTTCCGATTTTTCCGCGAATCCGCGCACGTTCTCCCCCTCGACGGCGAGAATCGTATAGCCGGCCGGGAGGCGGAAGCGGAACATTTCCCGGCGACCACGGCCGAGGGAAAGCATCGCCTGCCAGGTGAGACGGTATCCGTCCTCGCGAACGTCGAACGTCGCTTCCGATTGAACCTTGAGCGAATGGTCGATTTCCCCTTCGGCAATTTGCGTACGCCAACTCCAGCGGAAAGCGCCGGTCAAATCGGTCGATGTTTCAAAAACCTCGCCGTCCTGGCGCGCCGTCCACTTGCGCTGATCCAACGGGTTGTCGCTCAGCAAGTCCATCCCCGTTTCGGGCAGCGTCAGGCGGACTTTACATACCGGGGCATTCGGGAGCGATCCCTGGACGTACCGCCAGCCTCCCTGTCGTTTGACCGGAAAACGAAACGCGAAACGCACCCGATGCGTTCCCTTGCCGGTGAGAACGAGTCCCCGTTCGCCGAGAACGGCCTCGCGCTCGTCGACTTTCGCGTCGACGAAGACCCCGCCCTCGTAATTCAGGGCGACCAGGACAGGCTTTTCGTCACGGCATTCGAAATCGGCCCGACCGTGGACGAGCAGTTGATCCCCGGCGTCGAGTGTCGCCTCGTATTCCAGATCGGAACAGGCGAGCAGGGGGCCGACAGGCCGTTTTCCCGGCGTTTTCGCGGCTTTCGAGCCGGCCGTTTTGAGCATGTGTTCCCAACGGGTCAACGGAACGAATATCTTTCGCGAAGGATCCGCGAGACCGTTGGCCGCGGGCAGTTCCTTGACCGCCGTTTCCGCCGGATCGTAAGGGACGATGATCGCGTCTTGCGGCAATTGGATGACCGGCTCGTTCGCTTCATCGCCGTAAACCGTCCGATTGCAAAGAGAAACCGTGAACATGGCGGCAACCGCGAACAGGACGATCGTCATACCGGAAGCGGACGGCGCTCCCGGAATGGCATGTGAAACGGCTCCCGGAACACCGGCGTTCCCGTTTTCGACAAAGCGACGCTTGCAGGCACGCCGGAGGCGGACGCGATGGAGGGAAGCGCAGATTGCCAGGAAAACGTAAAGCGGCAGCACGACGCACAGTCCCGCGAACACGATCCCGTTGAGCAACGTCGCCCCGGCTTCCAGGCCGGGAACGAGTACGAGAAACGTCGCGAGGACGAGCAGGAGGAAAAACGCTTTCCAACGCCGCCGCGACGACTGCCCGAGCCCAAGCGCGCCAAGCAGGATCGCCCCCCAGAATCCGATCCACTCGAAAAAGTCGGCGAACGAGACCTTTTGCAGCGAAACCTCGATCGTTTGGACGCCTTTGGAACCGATGGCCGTCAACGATTCCGCCCAAACCGCGTTCGAGGCGGGTTGTTGCAGGCGGATCGACACCGGCTGGACCGATTGAAGCCGTTTTCCCCGCGCCGGAAAAGATTTCGGTCCATAAAGGGTGGTTCCGAGGGCTATCGTTTTCTCCGATTTCCTGTCTGACGTATCGGCATCTCTATCCCTATCGGCAGCTTCATAATAGGCTTCTCCCTGTACTTCTTCCCGTTCCGCCGAAATCGAATCGGAGTCTGCCCGCATTCTTGAAGCCTGTCCCTTCGAACTGCGCGACACCGCCCGACCCCCGAACGGGTCCGAACTTGCCGGTGCGGCTGCCGGCATAGTCACGCTCCGCTTCCTATCGGCGAGTCGTTGTTCCGAGGAAACGACCCTCAAAGCCGCGATCCGCGCAGCCATTTTTCCGACCGTTTTCGGGCTGAATATCCGGTTGAGGAGGTACAGCAGGGCCGGCTGTGGAACCTCGTTTTCGACGCGATATTCACCGAGTCGGGCGATGCGATATCCGTGCGGCGGGGCGACCGTCCACGTTGTTTTCGACACGGGCAGGGTTTTCGACACGGCGTCATTTCCTTGGTCGTTCACATTGCCGTCGTACACATTGCCGTCGTTCACATGGCCATCGTTCACATCGCCGCTCCCACCGGCGGCGATCCGCAGTTCCGGCAAACGGAGTTTCGCCGTTCCCCCGGGCTGCTCGTTGGCATGTTCCGAACTTTTCGCGTCGAACACGATCGCGAGCGTTCTTTCCTGTTCGTTTCCTTTGGCCGGCAAGTCAACGAGAAGTGTTTCCCCGTTGCGTTGCGGTTTGACCGGTTCGCCGTCGAGCGTCATCGACCACAGCCGGTCGGTCGGATCAAGCGCGACTGCCAGGAGGACCGGCTTCGTCCGCAGGGAATACGTCGCGCGAACGATCGATCTGCCGCCTTCGCCGAGCGACACTTCGGCCCGGACATGATCGATCAGCGAGTTGGCCAATCGGTAGGAATCGTTTCGCCGTATTTCGACGGCCGGCGGCAGTTCGCCTGCGACCGGGCGCCAAACGCCCAACAAACGTTTCCCGGGCCGGTAAACGCAGGTCTCCAGTTCGCCGACGTCGACGCTGCGCGCCCCGATTCGCGGTATCCNNGAGCGTTCCTCTTTCCGTCGTTTTCGTCACGCGCATCCCCATCGTCGGTATTCAGGATTCTCAGATCGAGGTCCTCGTCCCCTTCGACCGCGACGAGCATGGATTGCCAGGCGACATCCTCGGCATGCAGCATCGGGAGTACGATTGCCGTGCCTTCGGCCGGTTGTCCGTCGTCCAGCGGCAGTTGCGTGTCGACGGCCAAGCGCAGGCGGCCCAGCGCCGGGA
>DOMV01000301.1 GCA_003509805.1 Planctomycetaceae bacterium | reverse complement strand
GGGGCGACACAGGAGCCGGCGAGCGGCCGAGGGCGTATCGGTCGGCAAGCTGTTGGAGCGATTCCTCCAGGTCCCCGTCCGAAACGGTCGGCCTGCCCGAGGCGTCGCATGTCCGGTCGAACCAGAAATAAGCCGTATCGTCCAGGCGGTAATCGTCTTTGACGATCGCGTACGGTGCGAGGAGCATGGCGCCGGACCGATAACCGCGTTTGCGGACGCCGCTGATCTTGTTCATCCAGAGCCAGCCGTGAATCGAGACAACGCCGCAGACTTCGTATGCGACGATTTTTCCATCCGGCCCGACGGGTTTGTTTTGCACGTCCCCTTCCTCGCGAACGGGTTTCCGGGGGTCGCTCCGTCGCGTTTCCGCGGGAAGCACCAATTCGAGCTTGTCGCCGATATGGATTCCGGTCCGAAAGGCGAACGAGTCGGGCACGAGGCAGTATCGACCGCCGGTTCTCAGTTTTTCAAGCGCCGAGGCGAGCGTCCCTTCCCGGAAATCGACCTCGATGAGTGGTCTGCCGCCGTCGGCCCGCCTGCCGAGCGCCGCGTCGATATCGATGCCGAACACGACGGCGCTGGCTTGCATCCGGGCCAATCCCTTGTCGAGAAATTCCCGTGTCTGTCGTTGCGAAAACAGTGATTGGTCCACGGCGACCGGCAGGAACCGGTTCCGGTCGACTCCCGGCAGATCGCGGACGGCCTCGATTTCGTCGTCGGGAACGCCCTTCGGAAGGAAAGTGACCAGCGTGTTCGGCAACCTTTTGGAATGCGTGTAGGGAACGAGCATCGAATACCCGGAGATTTCCAGGAAGGCATAGACGCCGAGCCCGACGCACAGCGCGAGGGTCGTACCGAGCGTTCGCCAAAAATTACCGCTCAACTGGGATGCGAGGAGCTGCTTTGGCAATCCGAGCGCCGCGGCGACGAACGGGGTGAACGTTTTTTCGACCAGCAGGATCATGGCCGGGACAAGGAGGAGGCAGCCGGCGATCTGTGTCGGCAAACCGATACAGGTGTACAGGAAAAGTCGCAACGGGGCTTCCCCGGTCGTTTCCACGGAACGGATGCCGCAAAAAATGTCGCAATAAACCAGGACCGGGTTGAAAACCAGCAGGATCGCGCCGACGGCGCCGAGGAGGACGAACCGGCTCCCGGGGAACGTCCGGACGTAGCCGCGGTTCATCCCTTCGAGCGGACTGATGCGCGTCGCGCGCCAGGCGGGTATGACCGCCGAGAGGAGCGAACCGGCCAGCGCGGCGACGAAGGCCGTCGTCACGGCCGATATTCCGAGCGAGACCGTTTTCCCCGTCCCGTAGACCCCGGGCTGCAACCAAACGGATAGTTGGAGGACGACCCAACCGGCGGCCGTCCCCCCGATCCAGCCGAGGAGACACAGGAGCACGCTTTCGCCGAACACGAGAACGACGATGTGTGTCCGGGACATGCCGATGGCCCGCAGCATGGCGAACACCCGGGCCCGCTCGCTGACGCCCATGCTCAGGGTCGTGAAAACGATCAGGATCGAAACGAGCGTCGAAAATACGAGGATCGCGTTCAACGAGGCGGCGCCGCCCATGAGGCCGTCGGTGCCGGAACGGCGCATCCGGTCAAGCCCTTCCTGGATGGCGTCGACATCCAGGAACCGCATCGCGATGCCCTTGGATTCGAGGTGTTTTCGCCAGGTTTCCTTGAACTGCTTCGTGTTCGCCCCCTCACGAAGCCGCACGTAAACATAATCGATCGCGGACGGGTTGTCCCGGGTCGCCGGGCCGAACGTTGGACTGATCGTCGCCGCGGTTTTCATCGAGACGTAGAGTGCGCCGACGGCCGGGGTGATTTCTCCGCCCAGCCTGCCGGAAGCGAGTTTCTGTTCGACGAGGCCGACGATTTTGACCTTGAAATCGTTGGATCCGACACGGCAAATGACGGTATCGCCGACGTTCACGGGCCGGCTTTCTTCGGTGCCCCAACCTTGGAGGCTCGCGGCGGCGGCGGTTCCGAGGACGCCTTCCATGGCCGGCGCATCCGTTTCCCGGTCGTCGGCGAACCAGCGGCCTTCTTCCAGTTCGAAAGGGGATTCGACGGTTTCGATCCCGATAATCGTCGGACTGAGAACCGGGATTCCCGTGAGGGAGCGTTGACGGCGAATGGCGGCACGGTCGTCCTGTTCGTGCTCCATTTTTCCCATGATGTTGCGAATCTGCCGGGCCGGCACGACCTGCATGACCAGGTCGTTGGCTCGCAGTTCATCGATCACCGACGCCGGAAACGGTATTCCCGGCCCGACGCCTGGACGGCGGGGCGCCGCGCCCGATGGAGTCGCCGTTTCTCCGCCCGGTATCATCGCAATCCGGTAATGTCCGAGATAATTTTCGGCGTCCTGGTCGAAACGGAGAATCATCAAATCGAGACTCTCGATGAGCCAGACGATCATGCATGACATGGCAACGGTGGCGACGACCGCCAGCGAAATGCGGGCCCTGTGGTACCACGCTTCACGGAAAATCAGCGTTACCATGAGTTTCATACGGTCTCCTCTTCCACGGTGCCGACCATCGTGCCGACCATCGTGCCGACCATCGCGCC
>DOMV01000156.1 GCA_003509805.1 Planctomycetaceae bacterium | reverse complement strand
TCGTCGGCTTCGGGAAATGTCAATGGTTTTCAGTATATCTTCTCCGGCCAGGGCGACTTCCACCGTATTTTTCTTCCGCCGTATTCTTCGCTCAATTTTTTGTATTCAGTTCCCGCATACCCGATTTGGGCATACAATACACTACCTGCAAGGTTGTCTTATTTTGTATTCTATGGATATCGTCAAATTTCGCAAGGGGGATTATCAAAAATACGGAAAACACGGGCATTCTACCGAAGCCGGTTCAGTTTTTCGGCCGGTCGCTCGTTTACCCTCCGGGACCCTATTTGCATCGGCGACCGCTGTGTACTCACAGCCGGGAGCCTACCGCCCGTCGCGGCTCGCGACCGGCTTCGGGAAATTTCAAGTGATTTCGGTATACTACGGTACGCCACTCATTCGCCCGGACGGACCGAAGAGCCGGAGTCCGTTCATCCGTGTGCGCCGAAAGTGCGATCCGAAGTGCGACCCGCGACCTCAAGAAAGCCAGTACACTACCTTACAGGTTGTTTATTGCCGATTCCGTCGGAATAAAGGACTGTTGACTCACTTTCCGCAACCGTCTTGAAAAATGGAAAAACCAACGTTTTTTAGAAAGAGTCCCCTGGCACGAGTCCTCCAACTGATTGTGAGCCAACTGATTGAGAGCTTATGAATCGAAATGGGCCGGGAATTGATCCTGCCCAAAAAAATGGTATACTGAAGACCGTTGGAATTTCCCGAAGCCGGTTCGGGTTTCGCGCGACGTTCGCGAGCGGCTACTTGATGCCCCTTTTGAAACGAGGCGACGAACATGCAGGCCGTTCCATTGCGTTTGGATTCGTAATCGACACATCCCGAATGTATCGGAGTTTTTTCCATGCGACGTTTTCCCGTTCTCGCCGTCTTGACATGCCTGGTTTCTTTCGGCGGTTTTGCCCTTTCGACGGAACCGACGTTCAAAAAAATCGTCGTAAGCGACCGATATCACGGCGAAGGCGCCTATTACGGCGACTTCAACAAGGACGGCATTCTCGATATCGTGTGCGGTCATTTTTGGTATGACGGCCCCGATTTCGCGAAAAAACACCGGATTTACGAGGGGAACGATTTCGACCCGAAGACGTATTCGAATTGTTTCGGGGTTTTTAGCGGCGATTTCAACGGGGACGGCTGGGACGATGTCCTGATTTGCCCGCATCCCGGCGCAACCGGGTATTGGTACGAGAATCCTCAAAACAAGGACGGCTTGTGGAAGACCCACGAAGCGACGATCGAACTGGGCAACGAATCGCAGGCGTTTGCCGATATCGACGGCGACGGTCGTCCCGATCTGCTGTTCAACCGGAACAACCATCTCGGTTTCGCCTCGTTCGACCCGGAAAAACCGGACCGGCCGTGGACATTCATCCCGGTTTCGGAGGCGAACGGCAAATTTCAGAAATACACGCACGGTCTCGGATACGGCGACCTCGACGGGGACGGCCGGATCGACATTCTCGAAAAAGACGGCTGGCGGCAACAACCGGCCCGGACCACGCCCTCGACCGCGTCTCAGACCGCTCCGTGGCGATTTCATCCGTATCCGTTTTCCGAAGCGGCCGCCCATCTCCTGGTTACGGATATCGACGGCGACGGACTCAACGACGTCGTCACGGCCTTGCATTGCCATCTCTACGGCTTGGCGTGGTACAAACAGGTCCGCAAGCCGGGGGGTACAACGCCCGGTGAAATCACCTTCGAACGCAACATCCTGATTCCTCGTGAGCCCGCGACGGATTTCGTCCCGAAGGTGAGCCAGTTGCATGCGCTGGCGCTCGGCGACGTGAACGGCGACGGCGTCATGGATTTCGTGACCGGCAAACGGTTCTGGGCGCACGGACCGACCGGGGACGTCGCGCCCGATGATCCCGCCCTGCTGATTTGGTGGGAGGTCCGGCGCGGCGGCAAGGACGGGAACGTTGAAATCGTCCCGCATGTCATTGATGATGATTCCGGCGCCGGCACGCAGGTCGTCGTTCACGATTTCAACGGCGACGGTCGGCCCGACGTTCTCGTGGGCAATAAAAAAGGAACGTTCGTTTTTCTCCGCGAAGATTGACGAGCCGACGTTTGCCAGGCGCATTTGCAAGGCGCATTTGTCAGGCGCATTGGAAAAGCCGTCGACGAGCCGGGAATCGTGTTCCCGGATGCTCTCAGGGGAACGTGCGCAGCACCGTCGTCGAAAGCAACGTGCTCAGCACGAGCAGGAGAATCGCCGGAATCAGGACACGGGGATACAGTTCCGCATACCGGGAGTAGGCCCGGTCCTCGAACGGCGATTTTTCGAGCCGGTCGATTTCCTCGTAAACCTTTTCCAGCGTCTCGGTGTTTTGAGCGTTGAAATATCGGCCGTCGGTCGTTTCGGCAATCCGGCGCAACGTCGCCTCGTCGAGCGCAACCGGCTGCTTTCGATAAACGACCCGGCCGTCGGCGAGTGTTTCCTCCACGGGAACGATCCCGGTCGTTCCGATTCCGATGGTGTAGATTTTGATCCCGAACCTTTTTGCGATTTCGGCCCCTTCCTGCGGGGTCAGGACGCCCGCCGTCTGTTCGCCGTCGGAAAGGAGGACGACGATCTTGCTCACGCCCTCGTCTTTGCCCCCGTATGGGGTCTTGCCTTTGGTCTCGTATTCCCGCAACCTGTCGACCGCCTGGGCGATTGCGTCCCCGATCGCCGTTTTCGCCTCTTCTTCAAAGAAACCGGCGGCGACGATCCGGCCCGACGCGTCGCGCGTCGGCGCGGGGATCCGCACCTGATCGAGCAACGCGACAAGCGTTTCGTGATCGAGCGTGAGCGGACAATACGTATCGACGAAGCCGCCGAACGCGATCAACGAAATCATGTCGTCCGTCC
>DOMV01000420.1:247-10054 GCA_003509805.1 Planctomycetaceae bacterium | reverse complement strand
AAAATCGTGGAAAACACGTACCGCTGCGTGAATATCGCGATGGTCAACGAGCTGAAAATCATTTTTGACCGGCTGGACATCGACGTTTGGGAAGTCATCGACGCCGCCAAAACGAAGCCATTTGGATTTCAGGCGTTTTATCCGGGGCCGGGGCTGGGCGGTCACTGCATTCCGATTGACCCGTTCTACCTGAGTTGGTGCGCTCGCCGGGCTGGTTTGACGACACGTTTCATTGAGCTGGCCGGCGAAATCAACACGTCGATGCCGCTTTACGTGGTACGCCGTGTGATTGATGCGTTGAACGAGCATGAAAAATCACTGAAAGGCAGCAAAATTTGCGTGCTGGGAGCGGCGTACAAAAAAGACGTCGACGATCCACGGGAAAGTCCGTCGTTTGAATTGATCGACCGGCTCATTCAAAAGGGCGCGGTCGTGTCGTACAACGATCCGCATATTCCGAGTTTGCCGAAAATGCGGCATTGGCCGACGATTCCCGCCATGCAAAGCGTGGAACTTTCGGCGGATTTTTTGGCGTCGCAGGACTGCGTTTTGATTTCGACGGATCATTCCCGATACGACTATGACTTTATCGTCGAACATGCCCGGCTCGTCGTCGATACCCGCAATGCGACAAAGGCCGTGGCAAAAAATCGGGAAAAAATCGTCAAAGCGTAAGAAATCACTGTTCCTACTCTCACTCCGTTCTACAAACAGGAATTCCATGTCCGTTGATTTCACCGAAGTGGCCGATTATTACGATGCAATGTACGTCGATCAGGCCGGTTACGAAAAAGAATGCAAGCAGGTGGCCGAGTTGGTACGACAGTACGGCAAGACCGACGGCAACGCACTGCTCGATATTGCTTGCGGCACGGGCGAGCAAGCCCGGTATCTGTCGCGGCAATTTCAGGTGGTCGGCTTCGATCTGAGTCGCCGCATGATTGAAATCGCGCAAAAAAAAGTGGCTGACAAGGAATTTCAGGCGGAATTTCACGTCGCCGACATGTGCGACTTCGAGCTCGGAGGACCGTTCGACGTCGCCGTCAATCTTTACGGGTCCATCGGATTCGCGGAAAATGCAGGGCGGATGCAAGCCGCGGTCCGGACGGTCCATCGTCATTTGAAAAACGGCGGCGTTTTCATTCTCACGCCCTGGTCGACCCGCGAAACCTTTCAGGAAGGTATTTTTTCCGCCGCCGATCAGCGGGACGGCGTCTGTTTTTGTCGCATGGAAGTCATTCGGCGTTTTTCGGACGACAAGGTTCGCGTCGAGATGCACCACCTGATCGGCAAGGACATGAACGTCCGGTCATACAAGCATGAGCAGACGATTACGCTCTTCAGCGAGACGGAGTACGTTTCCGCCTTGGAGTCGGCGGGCTTTGAAATCGTCGAGCGGCTCGGCGTCGACCAATTCCGCATGGGGGCCTTCGTGTGCCTGAAAACGGAACCGGCTTCGGTGTATACTGGGAACGCGGTGAAATCGATTGTTGGGTGAAGGCTGCTTGTGGCGTTCGCTCGCCACAACGTCCTTGTAAATATGCGGTTGCACGTTTCGTTCGAGCGACAGGCGATTGTTCGCGGAAACCGTTTCAAGCCGTAGTTTCAGGTCGTAGTTTCAGGCCGTTTGCGGTGTCATTTCCCTTTTTTGCTCTCGACGCGGGTTCCGAAATGCGTTATGCTGCGCCGAAGGCCGTTCCTGAAAAACAACCGTTTTCAACACCGTTTTCGATATCGACGCATGACATGTCCCCGATTTTTTCTCGTTTGTGCCATCGGATGGCTCTCCGTTTCCGCCGTTTTCCCCCAAGCCGTGTTGTCCCAGGAGGAAAAATACCTGCTCCGTTACCGTTTCCATGAAGGGGACACGCTTTGCTGGAACGTCGTCCAAACGATCCGGGTGACGACCACGATCAACGATCTCACGGAAAAGCTGGAAACGTCGAGCCGGTCGACGAAAATCTGGAAGGTGAAGGAACTCAGCGTCGACGGAACCGCGCTGTTCGAATACGGCATTCGGGACGTCGTGATGTCGCACAAGCAAAGCGGCAAGGACGCGATGTCTTTCGACAGCCGGCAGGACGCGAAAATACCGGCGCGTTTCAAGATCGTGGCCGATTCGGTCGGCGTCCCGCTTTCCCATATTTCCATCAACGCGCGCGGCGAGACGCTCAAAAAACTGCCGCTCCGGCCGTATGCGAGCGGAACGGAAGAGAATAAAATCACCATTCCCCTTCCCGAACACCCGGTTGCCGTCGGGGATATCTGGACATTTCCGGTCCAACCGCCGATTGAGCTGCCCCGGCCGAATGGAACCGTTAAAAAAGTGAACGCCCGGCAGCGGTTCACACTGGAAAGCGTCAAAACCGGCCTGGCGACGATTCGTTTTGAAACGCAGGTGCTCACGCCGCTCGATGATCCGCAGGACAAGATCAAATTGATCAACCATCTTGCCAAGGGAACCTTTCAGTTCGACATCGACGCGGGGCGTACGATTTCCCAGGATTCGACCATCGACGAGCGGGTGTCCGGGTACAGCGGCGACGCGAGCACCCATCATAACCAGACCCGACTCGAAGAATGCTGTTGCGGCTACAAAACCTGCGAGATTTGCCGGGACGCACAGGTTGCCGGGCCGTAACAGGCAAGCCGGGAACGAAGCGTGGTGAATTGACAAGCGTGGTGAATTGACAATGGACAATTGACAATGGACGCTGGGGGGATGCAAGCGGTGGAGAGGGTTCTGCCGGCTGTTCGCCCCCTGCACGCACCCGCTAAAAGTGGAGAGGGGATATACTGGAAACGCGATGAAAACGGACATTTGGTCAAGTCCGCCTGCCGCACTCGCTAGCTTTAACCTGTTTTGAAACATCAGGTTACACGTTGTATTCGAGCGGCAGGCGATTGTTCGCGGGAAAAACATGCCGCATTTTCATGCCGTTCGAAGTATACAACGTGCCCGTCCGTCTCGGGCCTCCACGTTGTTGCGATCCCGGCTTGCATGGATCTATTCGCCTTTCCCGGTGTCGGGTTGTCCGATTTCGGCCTGGACGGGAAAAGCGGCTTTCAGTCCCGGTTCGCTCGTTTCGACTTCGACGTTGACCAGATACTTCTTTCCCCCGGCATCGTCGGGAACCTGGATGCCGATCGGAAGATGGTGTCGAAACGCCGGTTTCGCTTCCGCGTCGAATGCAATCTTGATGGCCGGTTCGTCACATTTGATCGCGGTGACCGTGAATTTCTTGTCGGAGCGAATCCAGACCTCTTTCTTTGCCGTCGCCCCCGGTTTCAGGAACCCGAGAAAGACGGCCGGCGGGTT
Source organism: Planctomycetaceae bacterium (assembly GCA_003509805.1). Taxonomy (GTDB): domain Bacteria; phylum Planctomycetota; class Planctomycetia; order Pirellulales; family Thermoguttaceae; genus UBA8133. The sequence goes on along the minus strand of DOMV01000420.1, from coordinate 6,735 downwards.
GACCGAAATGCCTCCGGGAACGGTTCCTTCGACCAGCACCGGGATCGTTCCCTGGCGGAGCCCGCCTTCATTCGTAATCAACGTGACGCGCTCGCTGAAACGTCCTTTCGGCACTCCGGGCAAATCCGGATTGACCTTGATTTCAACCTTTGCGTGAATCTGGCCGGACGCAACCGGTTTGTTTTCAATGACTTTGGCCGTGAGGAATTCGACGGGGCTCTTCGCCTCGACCAGCCGCCACGCACTGTCCTTTCCCGAATAAACGAAATTGATGTGACGCACCGACTCTTTTCCTTCGGCGATCAGGCCGTAGTTGACGCTCTCCGGCGTAAACGTGATATCGGGTCGAATATACCCTTTGATGGTCAAGGTCGCCGTCGCCGGGTAAGGCTTGTCAAAAACGACCGTAATGGTGGCGCTTTTGCTGAATTGGTTCACATCGGCGTTAAACTGGGCGAGAATGGAACCTTTTTCGTGTGTTTGAAGCGTTTCTTTTTCAATGATCGGCGTCGTGCAGCCGCAACTGGAATAGACGTTGGCGATATGGACATCGGGAACATAAGGGTTCTCCATCAGAAAACGATAGACGACTTTCGTGCCATGGGCCACGGTCCCAAAATCATGTTCCATGATTTTGCCGACAAAAAGCCTGTCGGGCCAAGGAGTTTGATCTTCCTGCCCGGACGCGGCCGGGAAAGGGGAACCGATCCCGAAGAAAATGGAAAGAAAGAACAAGGACGGGACGGCGTTCAAGGAGATCATTCGCATCGTTCTGTCAAAAAATCTGTCAAAAAAAGCCGATTGATTTTGAAAAAACACGAAACAAAAAACGGACTATACCGAAGCCGGTGGATTCGTTGGTAAACACAGCCCGTCCGATCCGCCTGCTTNNTTTCCGGTGGGCAGGCTTCCCGGTAATCGGCTTCGGGAAAGTTCAACCGCCTTCGGTATACCAGAGAATAATCCAGGGAGTCCTCATTGCCAAGAACGGGTTTTTCGGGATAATATGGGGTTTCGGCGGAGTTGCGCGGTGTCGAACGGGGGGGACCTCTCCCGGGGCCGTTCGCCGTATTATATTACGATCGCAACCGTTTTTGAAGCCGTCGGCAAAGAGATTACGGGCGTTTTTTTTCGTAATGAAAAACGTTTTTTCCGGCTCGTCGCCACCGGCGCCCGCCCCCATCGGTTTTCAGCCTGAATCCCTCCTTCTCGTCCATGTTCGAAACGCTTCAAGACAACCTGATGTCCGCCATTCGGACGCTTCGCGGCCGCGGGAAGCTGACCGAGTCCAATATGCGCGAAGGGCTCGACCTGGTACGCCAATCGCTCCTTGAAGCCGACGTCAGTTTCCCGGTGGTCAAGGAATTCATGGCCCGGGTTTCCGAACAGGCGCTCGGCGAGCGGGTCATGAAACTGCTTGATCCGACGGAGCAGCTTGTCAAAATCGTCCACGAAGAGTTGGTCGCCCTCATGGGGCCGGTCGATCATTCGCTCCACCTCAAGCAGAAATCTCCTGGATCGCTTTCGATTCTGATGCTTTGCGGCCTTCAGGGTTCCGGCAAAACGACGACCTGCGGCAAACTTGCCGGTCGGCTCGTCAAGGCGGGTCACAAACCGATGCTCGTCGCGGCCGACCTCCAGCGCCCGGCGGCGATCGATCAGCTCGAAACGCTCGGCCGGACCCTCGGCATCGCCGTGTACACCGATCGCGTCAACAAGGATCCGGTGCAGGTTTGTCGCGATGCCGCCGCCAAAGCGAAACATTCCGAATGCGATATCCTGATTCTCGACACCGCGGGCCGGCTGCACATCGACGACGAGTTGATGCGGCAGCTTGTCAGGATCGAATCCCAATTGCAGCCCGACCAGGTCTATTTCGTCGTCGACGCGATGACCGGGCAGGATGCCGTCAACAGTGCCAAAGCGTTCAACGAGGCGCTGGAACTCGACGGCGTGATCCTGACGAAACTCGACGGTGACGCCCGCGGCGGGGCGGCTCTTTCCGTCAAGCAGATCACCGGCGTCCCGATCAAATTCATCGGGACCGGAGAAACCCTCGAAGCTCTTGAAGAGTTCCATCCCGACCGGATGGCCGGGCGCATTCTCGGGATGGGCGACATGCTCTCCCTGATCGAGCAGGCGACCGAGAAACTCGACAAGGAGGCGATGGAGAAGCACCAGGAACGGCTCCTGCGCGGCGAGTTCACGCTCGACGATTTCCGCGCCCAGATGAGCCAGGCCAAACGCCTCGGCAGTTTCAGCAAGCTCCTCAGCTTCATACCCGGCATGGGGCAGATCGGCAAAATGATGGGCGACATGAACGTCGACGCCGACGACGAGATGCGGAAGGTCGGCGGGATCATCGATTCCATGACGCCGGAGGAACGCCGCAACCCGAAGATCATCGACCAGAATCGCCGTCGCCGCATCGCCGCCGGAGCCGGGGTGCAGCCGCACCAGATCAACGAATTGATCAAGTCCTTCACGCCCATGGCCGAAATGATGAAAGCGATGTCGGGCATGGGCGGCCGCGATAAAATGAAGGCGATCCAGCAGTTGACGCAGCAGATGTCGAACAATCCGACCGGCCGGATCGAAACGCAAAAAATCGGGACCGGCAAACGGCTCACCACCAAGGAAAAGGAACTGGCCCGGAAAAAGAAGGAAAAGGAACTCCGGAAATTGAAGAAACAGGGTAAAAAGAAGTAGGGCAATGAATCGCATCACCCGGCTCAAGATCGAAAATTTCCGGCGAATTAAAAGCCTCGATCTCGAAATGCGCCCGCTGGGAGTCATGATCGGGGCAAACGGCTCGGGAAAAAGTTCGATTCTTGATGCACTCTCGGTGATGGAGATGGAGGTTGGATATCCGTCCGATTCGAACGGGATAAAGACGTTGATATCCAAGTTGGGCGGTGTATCGTCAATCACCACTTTGGACGGTTCCGATACGATGACGATCGGCGTTGAGGTGAGCACGGATTTGGACATTGAGGGGAACAATTTTATTGAAACGGATGATACGATAAAGCATTATTGCGAGATTCTTTTCCTCAATGACGGCTCGCCAGCGGGTCGCTTGGGGCCAAGCTATTATCGTAGCAAAAGAGGGCAGGAAGTAATTTTTGAATTTGGCCGGAAACACCATACTGCTTCATCCGGCGATTTCGACAAATTACGAAAAGCATTTTTTAACGCTTTTTTCGTCAACTCGTTTAATCCACAGCCGACCAAAAGATTTCGCTCGTTAAACCTTGAATATCCCAAGCCTCGCCAAGTCCCCATCCGTCAACCCCAGCAGATCGTCCCCGAATTATTCCCGACTCAGGACGGTGACAATCTGCTGTCCGTGCTGTACAACCTGCGAGAACAGGAACCGGGCGCGTTTGAAGAGATTATCGACACACTTAGAATCGCGTTTCCCGGCTTTGAATCGTTGTCGCTGCCCACCGTGGCAGCGGGCATGGTGACACTGATTTGGAACGACAAGAATTTCCAGCGAGGACTGTACCAAAACCAGCTTTCCGAAGGCATGTTGCGCATGCTGTGGCTGACGTCGATATTGCGGAACCCGCATGTGCCGCCGCTGACGATGATTGACGAACCGGAAGTGAGTTTGCATCCGGAATTACTGATGATTTTGGCCGGTTGTATGAAAAAGGCGACCGCGAAAACCCAGCTTTTGGTTGCCACGCATTCGACGAGTTTGATTCGTAACCTGAATCCTGGCGAAGTGTTGGTGCTGGACGTCGACGAGGATGGCATGACCGCCGCCCGGTGGGGTGATGATGACGAGTTGAATTTGGAATCCTGGTTGGAGGATTATTCGCTTGACGATGTTTGGCACATGGGAGTGCTCGGGGGCCGGGCGTCATGACGGGTAAAAGGCAGGGAATAAGAATCGCGGTTATCGTCGAAGGAAACACCGAGAAGGCATTCAAAGGCGTATTGCTCCGGTTTTTGGAGACAAAGTTGCCGGGAAAGTTACCGAAATTGGATTTCAAGCCCTCGCAAGGGCGTGTGCCGAAAGAAGAACGACTGCAAAAAGATGTGGAGCGGCATCTGAAAAACTACGCCGCCGTGATTGCTTTGACCGATGTTTATACAGGTTCGAATGATTTTGAAACGGCGGAAGATGCGAAACAAAAAATGAGAACGTGGGTCGGCGAGGAGAGACGGTTTTACCCACATGCCGCCCAATACGAATTCGAGGCTTGGCTCTTGCCGTACTGGGAACAAATCAAAACATTGGCCAAGACCGACAAAACGAAACCAAGCGGTAAACCAGAGGATGTCAATCACGGCAAACCACCGTCGAAGCATATTGCCGAGGCATATCGCACCGGACAACGAAACGAGGTATACGACAAAGTTCTGGATGCGCCGAGAGTCCTCAAAGACCAAGACTTGACTATCGCCGTCGAAGCCTGTCCGGAACTGAAGGCGTTCGTGAATACGATACTGGCGCTTTGCGACGGTGAACCAATTCAGTAAACCTGATTCAGCAAATCTGATTTCCCCCGCCATGCTCACCGCGGATAAGATGTCTTTGTTTCACACGGTTTCCGTACCCGACGACACGCAGTTTGAGGTGGTCTGGAAAATGCTGCAAGGGCTTGCCGCCAACACGGTCAAAATCGAAACGTTATCGACCGAGGAAGCCGAAGCATACGGTCAAGGATTCGAGGAAAGGAAGAGAGGCGAGTACAAAACCTTGGATCAAATCAGAGCGGAAAAACACGCCTGAAAACCCGATTTACAATCTCGTCGGTTGGCATGATCGCTCGGAAGGGTTCCGTGACGGTCGTGTCGGGATTTTCGTGTTTTTTGAAAATCCAAAAATCAAAAAAGCGATCATTCGAGATTGTCGCCGGTGGGAATTTTGGTAACATGACTGACCTTGCAACCATAAAAACTCGATTGGCGACGCTGCCGGGGAAGCCGTTTTTTGAAAACGAAAACGGTGTTTTGTTTTGTGGCGACGTACTGGATTACTTGAAAAGAATTGATTCCCGGATGTTTCATGCCGTTATTACCAGTCCTCCATACAACATCGGTAAAGAATATGAAAATGTAAGGCCGCTCGAAGAATATGTTGCGTGGTCTGTTGATTGGATAAACGGTGCGAGTCGGCTTCTGGTGGAGGATGGGGCGTTGTTGCTGAATCTGGGGTATGTTTCCATCGAGGGTAAGGGGCGTGCCGTGCCCATTCCTTATTTGCTTTGGGATAAAATTCCTCTCTACCTGAACCAGGAAATCGTGTGGAACTATTCAGCGGGAGTGGCCTGTAAGAACTACTTGAGCCCCCGCAACGAGAAAGTGCTGTGGTATGTAAAAGACAGTCTGAATTACACGTTTAATTTAGACGCCATTCGTGATAAGAATGTCAAGTATCCGAATTCCAAAAGAAACGGCAAACCAAGGGTGAATACCCTCGGAAAAAATCCATCCGATGTATGGGAAATTGCCAAAGTAACGACGGGCCGTGATCGTTCGTCGCTCGAACGTACGCCGCACCCTTGCCAATTTCCGACGGATTTGATCGACCGGTTGGTACTGGGTTTTACAAACGAAAACGACATTGTTTTCGACCCCTTTGTCGGCTCAGGCACGACCTTTGAATCTTGCGCAAAACATGGGCGTTTTTGTGTCGGCTTTGAGATCAAGCCGGAATACTGTGAAATCGCCAAAAAACGGATGCAATCCGCTCGGCAAAATGCAAGCCGGATCGACTTGTTTTCCTTCGAAAATGCGGGAAAGGCAATATGAATCCATTTGGAAACAAGTCGGTGGAAAAATGGCGATCCAAACCGAGGGTTTGGTGAGTAAACATCCGCTGCCCGCCCGCATTGTCGATTTGTGCTTAAAATCATGGCAAAGTATCCTCAACGGCGAAATAAACACTTATCTCAACATGAAGATATGTGATATGAATATTTCGCCGCAAGCGACAGGGGCACTTCTCCATGATGTCATTCCTGAGTATATTACAAAAAATGTTTCCGGTTTTCGCAAAGGTGTCGGCAAAGAAAAGGATGTCGTTTGCGAGTATGACGACGTGTTTTCATTTGAAATCAAGACGTCTTCCCAAAAATCGATATACGGCAATCGAAGCTATGCAAAATCCGATACGGGCAAAGATAAATCAGGATATTTTTTAGCAATCAACTTTGAAAAGATTTCCGCCAACACTCCTCGAATACTCATGATCCAGATGGGTTGGTTGGACCATTCCGATTGGATAGGTCAAAAAAGCGAAACGGGACAACAAGCCTCGCTCACCAAAGAAGCACGTCAGAATAAACTGGTTGTCCTTTACGAAATATAAGTAATGACTGATAGGAGGAACGGAAAGAATTGTCCTTTTCCTCAGAAGATTTACGATTTCACCGGTTGGCCCCTCGGCACGGAGCGGTTCCGTGACCGTCGGGTCTTGCCAAACACCGTCCGTTTTTTTAAGGAGAACAACATTGGCAGTTAAAATTCGT